>NZ_JACJRC010000021.1 GCF_014697025.1 Alkalinema sp. FACHB-956
ACCCATGACGATCCCCCTAAATCCCCCTTAAAAAGGGGGACTTTGAAAGAATTTGACTAAATTCCCCCCTTTTTAAGGGGGGCTAGGGGGGATCGGATCTGTAGCATTGATAAATCAATTTGGTATAAGATTCTTTTTCTCCATCCTTTACGTCAGGGCACTGCCCGATCGACTACAACTCCTAGTAGATAGTGAAAATTTGCAATGGCAACGGTACGCCTAGAAAACTTAGTTCGTCACTTTCCGGGCGGATCGCAGGTGGGAGAAGTCAGTTTTACCATCCCCGATGGGCAGTTTTGGGTCTTGGTGGGGCCTTCGGGTTGCGGCAAGTCTACGATTTTGCGAATGCTAGCGGGATTGGAAACACCAACGGGAGGAGATCTGTATATCGCCGATCGACGGGTCAATGACGTTCCGGCTCGGCAGCGGGATGTGGCGATGGTCTTCCAAAACTATGCCCTCTATCCCCACATGACCGTGCGGGAGAATTTGTCCTTTGGCCTCAAAATGCGTCAAGTTGACCCCGCGACGATGCAAAGCCGCGTGCAGGAAGTGGCGGAAATTCTGGATATTACAGCATTACTCGATCGCAAGCCGAAACAACTCTCCGGTGGGCAGCAGCAGCGGGTCGCATTAGGTCGAGCGATCGCGCGCAATCCCCAGCTATTTTTATTAGATGAGCCGTTGTCGAATCTGGATGCGCAGTTACGGGATGACACCCGCACAGAACTCAAACGGTTGCACCAAACCCTAGGCATTACAACGGTATACGTCACCCACGACCAAACGGAGGCGATGACGCTGGCGGATCAAATTGTCGTGCTCGATCGCGGGCAAGTCCAGCAAATTGGCGATCCACAAACGATCTACAACCAACCCGCCAATCGCATGGTGGCGACCTTTCTGGGGAGTCCCCCGATGAATATTTTGTCCGCTCAGTATTGGGGCGATCGTTGGCAGGTGGAGGGGCAATCGTTCACGCTGGGGGAACTTGGACAATCGCCAGCACTGCCGGAAACGTTGCGATCGGGACAGACCTACGATCTAGGCATTCGGCCAGAATATCTCGCAATCAATGCGACAAATCCCCATGTCTACGCCACGATCGAAGTGATTGAGCCCCTGGGTCGGGAAACCTTGGTGCGGGTGCGGGTGGGCAATCTTGCATTGATGTTGATTGTACCGATCGGTCAGTCCCTGCAAGTGGGCGATCGCTTACCCATTACCCTCGATCCCAATCAACTCTTTATCTTTGACCCCGAAACGGGCGATCGAATTTACCCAGCGGCATAACCTCAGACCTTCTGGAATGAACCTCAACTTAATCCAAGCTTGATTTCTTCCCAGAAAATTGAACGGTTGCAATGCTCGATACCCTTGGGCGACTAGCGATTCCAATGGGAATGCGATGCCCGATCGCGTGCCAGATCATAAAGTGGCTAAACGAGGGTAGTCAATCGTACAAGGTTGAGAACCTGAGGTGAAATGCTGGCAGAACGCTCGATCGGGAAGTTGGAATTACAAAAATGACGCATTGTGGGCTGCAAAAATACGACATCACTCACCTAACCCAATTGCATTAGTGGCATACCAAAGCTGGAAATTACAACGTTGTTCCGCACAATTGGAAGGGCAAATGACGCGATCTGGATAAATCATTCAGAAAACGTCTTGCATAACATGTCTCTCTGACTCTTTCTGAGTATCTCTCTGAGTATCTAGGTGTATCTGCCAAGAGTTCAATTTGTAAGGAGATCGAAACGATGATTAGACCTCTTTCCGTTGGCGTGGCAGGTGTTTTACTGACAGTGGGCACATCCCTGGGTGTAGCGGCCCATGCCCGATCGACTGCAACGGTGGCTCCCGCGCCCCAGGCATCAACGACGATCACTCCCACATTACAAGCTGATATGGCTTCTTTAGTGGAAGCCCAACAGCCCCTCCGCATTGCTCAGACGACTTCAACTGCGCCCACGACGGCCTCTTTGGAGCAAGCGGTATTCAATCAAATTAACGCCTATCGTAAGAGCCAAGGGTTGGCTCCTTTAGTACTCAACAGTACGATTACAACCCAGGCCCGCATCCATAGCCAAAATATGGCCAATAAAACCGTTCCCTTCGGCCACCAAGGGTTTGATCAACGGGTGAAGGCGATCGGTACGGTGATTCCTTGGAGTGGTGCGGCTGAAAACGTGGCTTACAACTATGGCTATTCAGATCCGGCAACGCAAGCGGTACAAGGCTGGCTCAAGAGTTCGGGCCACTTGCGGAACATTCGCGGTAACTTTGATCTCACTGGCATTGGGGTGAGCCGTAATGCGAAAGGGGAAATCTACTTCACCCAGATTTTCATTAAGAAGCGCTAACCCGATCGAAATTTTTCGACTAGATTTTTCGACTAGATTTTTCGACGAGGTATTGGTCACGTGTGTATCCCCAGCATGAATTTCGGCTAATTGGCTTGTTTCTGTCTGTCCTTATGTAATATAAAACCTCCTCTCCGATGTTGGATGGGGAGGTTTTTTAGTGGATGAATGCGTTATGAACGCGATCGTGTTTACGGAACCCCATGAATGTTTAGTAAATGTTCGATCTGGCAGCCCATGCCATGGGGACATTAGGGAGAGCCACCGAGCCTCCAATGAAATTATTCTAAAGTTATAATAAATATACCTTCAAGACTAATTTGTAGATCTACTTTAGAAAATCTACTCTAGTCTAGAATGTAGTTTTCATAAGCTTTTGCTCCATCTGTAATAGTTGAAAAAGCATTGTAATTGAGATTGATAATTCCCACGAGAACGGACATAACAAATTATCAAAATTTTTCTTGTAGGTCAGATATCAAAGTGGCTTAATTTTGATTGACGAGACGTGCTTTTCAGGTGCTGTTGTAAAAATTTGATCAATGTCACTTATTCAGACTTTGAAATCATTGCAATTAACCCTTTACAGAGATAGGAAATGCATAAATCGAATGTGTCAATTGAATTAATGTCATAGGTATTTGCTAATTTTCAGCGTTTTCCATAATGATTGTTAGGGCAAGCGACACGAGCAAAATGAATGCAAGTTGAACTTAATGATTGTCAGTCGTCTTGCACAGTATCTTTCTGACTCAGCATTTCTGACTCAGCATTTGAGGTGTATCTGCCAACAGTCCAATTTTTAATGAGATCGAAACGATGATTAGACCTCTTTCTGTTGGCGTGGCAGGTGTTTTATTAGCAATGGGTACATCTCTGGGCGCAGCTGCTCAGGCCCGATCTATGACAACGGTGGCTCCTGCGCCCCAGGCATCAACGACGATCACTCCCACATTACAGGCTGACCTAGCCTCTTTGCTGGATGCACAGCAACCAGTTCGCATTGCTCAAGCGGCCCCTGCGCCCACAACTGCTGCTTTGGAGCAAGCCGTTTTGAATAAAATCAATGCCTATCGTAAAAGTCAGGGGTTGGCTCCGTTAACGCTTGATAGCCGGATTACGGCGCAGGCCCGTCTCCACAGCCAAGATATGGCAAATAATCGCGTTCCCTTTGGCCACCAGGGCTTTGACCAGCGGCTTAAGGTGATTGGGGCGGCGATTCCTTGGAGTGGTTCCGCTGAAAACGTCGCTTGGAACCAAGGTGCGGCTGATCCGGTGGATAAAGCGGTGCAGGGTTGGCTGAACAGTCCTGGGCACCTGCGGAACATTCGCGGGGATTTTAATCTCACGGGCATTGGTGTGGTTAGAAATGCGCAAGGCCGGATTTACTTCACTCAAATCTTTATTAAGCAATCGTCCCAGAAGCCAGTTCCTGGAACCAGTCCCACGACTCCTCCCCCCGGTGCCTCGATCGAAGTGTTGGAGAAAGCCGTCTTTGATCAGATCAATGCCTATCGCCGCAGCCAGGGCTTAGCTCCGTTCCTGCTCGATAGTCGGATTACGGCGCAGTCCCGTCTCCATAGCCAGAATATGGCGAGCAATAAGGTACCCTTTGGCCACGATGGATTCTCCCAACGAACCCAGGCCATTGGCAAGGTGATTCCTTGGAGCAGTACTGGCGAAAACGTTGCCTGGAATCAAGGCTATACCGATCCAGTAACGGCAGCGGTTCAGGGTTGGCTGAAGAGTCCCGGCCATCTGCGCAATATTCGTGGTGACTTTAATCTCACGGGCATTGGCGTAGCTAAAAATGCTCAAGGCCGGATTTACTTCACCCAGATTTTCATTAAAAAGCGCTAGATCAAGGGGGCTAGATCCAGCGATCGAACTTGATATCCCCAGTATTTTTTAGCGTTACATAAAACCTCCTCTCCAGTGTTGGATGAGGAGGTTTTTTAGTGGATCTTGAGTGGATCTAATGCGTGACCAATGCGATCGTGTTAACGGCAACCGACAAAGGGTAAACAGACCTTGGGACGGACTTTTTCCACGGCGCGATCGACGGCTTGTTCAACGGTGGGGATGCCGAGGCCGGGGAAGAGGGCTTGGGCGGTTTTGAGGTAGCTGTTGATTTGGGCGGTGGTGCGGGCGAAGCCGGAAAAGCCTGAGAATCCTACGTCAAAGATGCAGCCTTCCATCATGTCAGCAGTGACGCCTTCTTTTTGGCAGGTTTTCTGGGCGGCTTCGATGCGTTGCCGACCGAGCATATTGAGGGTGAGGTATTCGTTGGGGAATTTCAGGTCGGTGAATTTGGCGGTGGTCAGGCCCTGGGGATAGTCGAACAGGGATTCGGTGGCGGAGACGCGCCAGCTATTGCCAAATTCGTTATACATTTGCTTGAAGTACAGTTGCTCGGCGGCGCTGAGGGAGACAGGCCCGGTGCTGACGCCGACGAAGCTGAGGGCTTGGCTGAGATTGCCGTAGCTGGATTGCTCGGGTAAGACGCCTTTGCCGCGAATGGTCATATCGTCTTTGGGGTTGCCGTTGAAGTTACCCAACAGGCCGATCATTTGGTTGCGTTGGGAGTTGGGGATGAAAACGGCGATGTTGAAAAAGGTTTGTTGCTGGACGGTGGATTTGGCCAGGGTGACTTTTTCGCCGGTGGGGGAGTTGATGACGTAGAGGTTGTCTTTCAGCGCGATCGCACCGCCGGTGGGTAGGGTGACGGGGGTTTCGCCGACTTTGATGGGTTTGCCGTTGACCCAGACGCCGTGGCTGCTGTCGCCATCGGGGAAGTTTTGGGTGTAGAAGCCGAGGCGATCGCCGCAGACGCGCAGGGCGACGGCGCTGTTGAGGGAGAGGGAGGCGTTGACGGGGGTGTGGCGGGCTTGGATTTCAAAGGGGTTATTTTGGGCTTTGGCGAGGAGGAATTCGCCGACGGTTTGGAAGCTATAGGTTTTGCCGTCGAAGGTTTTGATGTGGGGGTCGCCGTAGCTGCGGCCTTGGTTGAGATCGCCGCTGGCATTGAGGGTGCAGTTGGCGATGCGTTGCAGGGGGGGTGGGATGAGTTCGTCGGAGATATCTTGGGCGTTGGCGACGAGTTCGCCGGGGAGGGTGGGGCCGCCGAGCATGAGTGCGCTCAGGATGAGGGCCATGCCGCGACGTAGGAGGCTTTCTAGGCCGATCGCGCCCAGGGCGGCAGCGATCGCGAGGACATAGTGACGAAATCGTCGAAGGATCTGCATATCTGCTGTTTTGGGATGAACTGAGCGATATTGTGAGGGATTTGGGTTAGTGATACCAAATCAACTTGTGATTGCAATAGATAACGATCCCCCTAAATCCCCCTTAATAAGGGGGACTTTGAAACAATTTGGCTGAATTCCCCCCTTATTAAGGGGGGCTAGGGGGGATCGGATTTGTAGCATTAATCAATCAATTTGGTAGGTGCATGTTTTTTCTGCAATCTCTCTGCTTGGGGGCGAGGGACTCCGAGAATTTACCTATAGGTTCCATACAACGGGAATATAGGGGGAATCCGGGAAGCTTATGCAAATGTTTGCGTAAGCAGGCGGGATTTTTTGCAAGCTTTATAGTGAAGATGGCGATTCTACGAAGTTGGGTCTATGCCATTAGAGGATCGGGAGTGGGTGGAAGGGGTGTTAGGGACGGTGGTGGTGGCGCAGGACTTTGAGGATTTGGAAGCAGAGCTTGAGCAGAAAGATGCTGATTCCGGCGCTGGGGTTGACCAAGTTGGCTAGAGAGAGGGTTGCACATTCGATGACTTGCATCCAAGCGTCTTCCCGATCGAGGTTGGATTTTGAGTCAGCTTTTTGGGTCGTTTGGGGTGGTTGTTTGAATTTCATAGGAGTCGTTTCCGGTGGTTGAATGGACTCCTGTAATATCGCTAAAGGCTTGTCTGGCTTGGGTTTGTGTGGTGTATGAGTTGTGTATGTGGAGTGGATGACTTGTGGTTGATCCGATAGAATAGGCGCAAGTTTTGTGTGCGGAAGCTATGGCCGATCGATCGTTGCAAGCGACTCCTGAGGGGATTCAACTGGCTAAAGTTGCGTTGAAGGGGATGCGGTTGAATCAAATCACATTGGCGCAACGATTGGAGGTGACTCGGCAACCGATCGGGAAATTTTTTAGAGGGGAAACGGTCAGCAATGATATCTTTGTCCGGATTTGTGAGGTTCTTAATCTAGATTGGCAAGTCATTGCAGGGATTTCGGTAGCTCCTGAGGTGACGGCATCTACCCGTTTAGGCCATGAGCCAGTTGATCTTCCCACCCTCGTGCAGTCAACCCGTGAGGCAGTGCGTCCCCACATTCAGAAGCAGTGCGGCACAATGCGGGTGTTGGATATGGAACAGCCGATCGAACTGACGGGCGATCGGGGCATTTATACCCATGTGAATATCCTGGAGCGGGTGCTGGGACGGCGGCGGTTGGGGGTGGATGATCCGCTGAGGGATTGCGATGTGGAACTGTTCGATCGCTTTGGGTTGGTGCGGGTGACGGAACAGCGGGTACCGGGACGGGATGCGGTGCTGAAATACCGCAATTTGCTGGTGTTGGGCAAGCCGGGAGCAGGTAAGACGACGTTTTTGAAATATTTGGCGATGCAGTGTTTGGCGGGGGATCTGTTTGCCGATCGGGTGCCGCTGTTTGTGACGTTGAAGGATTTTGCAGAATCGCCGGAAAGGTCGGATTTGGTGGAATACCTCGAACAGCGTGGAGTGTTTGTGTCTGTGGGGGAGGTGCTGCGCCGGGGGCGGGGCTTGGTGTTGCTGGATGGGCTGGATGAGGTGCGGGAGGAGGATACGCCACAGGTTTTGGGACAGATCCGGGAATTGGTATGGCGATTTGGGGAGAATGCGGTGGTGGTGACCTGCCGCATTGCTGCGCAGGATTATAGTTTGGAAAATTTTGTGGAAGTACAGGTGGATGATTTTGATGAGAATCAGATTGTAGCGTTTGTGAGAAATTGGTTTCGGGCCAAGGGGGATGAATCTAGAGCAGCGTTAATGGTAGAGAAATTACAGGAAAATGCACCTATTCAGGAATTAGCTAGTAGTCCACTGTTATTAACGCTGTTGTGTTTGATTTTTGAGGATGCGGTGGATTTCCCGGTGAATCGAGCAGAACTGTATAAGGAAGGAATTGATTTGCTGCTTAAGAAATGGGATAAAAAACGTAAAGTTGAACGGGATCAGATTTATAAAAAACTATCTCTGAAACTTAAGGAGAACTTGCTCAGTTCCATTGCTCTGAAAACATTCAAACGGAATGAATTTCTCATAAAACAGCGAGTCCTAGAAGATTATATTTCCGATTACATTGGCAATTTACCCGATGCCAAGGATGATCCGGAAGCGCTGCATTTGGATAGTGAAGCGATTTTGCGTAGCATCGAAGCTCAGCATGGATTATTAGTAGAGCAGGCCAGGGGAATCTATTCCTTTTCCCACTTGACGTTTCAGGAGTATTTTGTCGCGTGGGAAATTGCCAAGTCACAGGATGATGTAGCACGACAACAATTGGTGGAGCAGATAACAGACAAACGCTGGCAGGAAGTATTTTTATTGACAGTGGGAATGCTACGGAATGCTGATAAATTTTTATTGGCAGCGAAGGAAAAAGTTGATGAAATTGTGGTAAGTGATGAAAAAATTCAACGTTTTCTACAATGGGTAAATGGAAAAGCAAAATCTGTGAAAGTTCCCTATAAAAATGCTTCTGTTCGAACCTGCTACTTCTTATTAAGCAACGACTGTGATCCATCATTTCATCTAGTCAAGTTTTTAGATCAAGATCTAAACCGTATGCCGGAGATGTATTTCGCTCATGAGCCTGAGCATCCTCTTGAACATGATTTTGACCTTGATTGTATTCTCAAACATCTTTTGGATCTTCTCCAAATGGTAAGCCATGAAATTAAGCATTATATGAGACTAGATAAGAAGCTTGACACTGAAGACGATCCTGCTCTGTATAGAAATCTAGAGTGTGCTTTGGAAGGAGCGTCGGAAAACTGTAGCATGGTTGTATGGTTTCTTGAAGATACTCTCGATCGAACGGTTAATTATTTGCTAGCTGGAATTCTAAGAGATCAACTTCAAAGGCTAAACAACCAAATCAATAGAGCAAGACTAGCTAGCCATGATGTCTTTCGACGATGGTGGAGAGCGCACGGTAAAAAATGGACAGAGAACCTACGCCAATTAATGATCACCCATCGCAATATCGGCCATGACTGGCAATTTACAGAAGAGCAAAAGCAATTGCTCCGGCAGTACTATGATGCCAACCTGTTGCTAGTGCAGTGTTTGAATAGCGATTGTTACGTGAGTCGTTCTGTGCGGCAGGAGATTGAGGAGACGTTGCTGTTACCAGAGATCCCCCTAAATCCCCCTTCAAAAGGGGGACTTTGAGGAAATCAGGCTAGAAGCATAGATTTTAAAACTCTTCCTCTAATTTCCTCATATTCTCTCCTGTTCCCCCTTTATTAAGGGGGGCTAGGGGGGATCCTCACCCCTCGGGAAAACCGATCGCCCTAAATCTCCTCTTCAGTAGAAAGGACTTTGTAGTATTCAATTGAACGTCGATCGCGCCTACTTTCCAAAAACCGGGATTTTCAAAAAATCCCGGTTTTTCAATTCATCGATCGCCCCTAATCCAAAGCCCGATCGCGCTCCATCTTGCTCACGTATTGCCAACTTGAACCCGGCACCGGCACCGGGGGACTCCACCGCACCCGATCGCTAAATCGCAACACATACAACTGATTAATCGTAGACTGCACTTCCTCGCGGGTGCCCAAAAGATAAAATTGCAGCGGCTTGCGATCGTCCTCGATCGCGCGATCGAGATCGTCAAAACTAGTAAACATGGGATTTCTCCTAAACGTAGAGACAGGAAGAAATCCCAAAAATTAAAGCCACCCTTTTGCGCAGGACAAGTAGGGTGGCCCGATCGAATGTTAAAATCCGTCTCAGACCGCCTCGCTGGTCACTTCAGCTTGGGGGTTTAGCTGCCCATTGTTGTTGCAGCAACGTTGGGTAGCGCCTCAATTTTTGGGAACTAAGCTGATTCGAACGGCAGTAGAAATTCGATCGAAAACAGCTATGAAAAACAAGCCTACGGATAAAGTCGGGCAATGTCAAGTCTTGAGACAGTTTGCAACAATCCTTCCAGACTACACACAACCCTGCCTTGGTTTTATACCAAATTGATTGATCACTGCTACAGATCCGATCCCCCCTAGCCCCCCTTAATAAGGGGGGAACAGGAGAAAATCAAAGACAGTTAGAGAATAACAAATAAAATCTCTAATTTAAGACTGGTTTTACTCAAATTCCCCCTTTTGAAGGGGGATTTAGGGGGATCGTTATGTTTTGCAATCACAAGTTGATTTGGTCTTAGCCCTATCCCGCTCTGGCAAAGAAGTTGGGGTGAGAGTCGGCTTGCATAACCTCCTGAGGCGCAAACGCTAAACTGACCCAGGAGATTCATCTGAAAAAATCATGAAACGTCACGTCAAGCGCAAGCTGATCTACACTCTCTTAATGCTCGGTTTAACCACAGGAATCACCCTCTGTTTCCAAAGTTCGACCCCTGCCCAAACTCAAATCAGTCTTATCCCCACTCAGGAAGCCGCAACCGCAGGACTGGTCAATGATTTAAATCGGCAAACCGCTCAACTGATTCTCCAGAAAAAATATGCAGAAGCGATCGCCGCCGCTCAACATGCCCTCGAAGTGGGTGAACCCATCCTAGGCGATCATCCTGCGATCGCCACTGCCCTCAACAATCTGTCAATGGCCTACCGGATTTTAGGCCAAAACGACAAAATAGAACCTCTGCTAATCCGCGCCATTCGCATCAATGAAGCAACGATCGGCAAAGAGAATCCCGACATGGCTTTTAGCCTCAATAACTTAGCTGATTTTTACCGAGAACAGCGGCAACATCAGAAGGCCGAAACCTTATTTCTGCGTGCGATTCATCTGCTGGAAGCCAAGCCTGACAAAGCCGATATGAATTTATTAGGCTCTACGTTCCAGAATTTGGCAAGACTGTACTGGGAGCAACAACAATGGAATCAGGCCGTTACGATGGATCTGCGAGCGCTCAAAATCCTGGAAACCCGTTTGGGCAAGAGCGCGGCTCAGTTACTGCCTTCCTTGGAGAGAACCGCAGCGACCTACCATTCTCAAAAACAGTATGCTCAAGCAGAATCCTTGTATCTTCGTGTTCTTGCCATTCGAGAAGCAACCTATGGCAAAAATAACCAGAATCTTGCTAATGTTTTGAGTTCCTTAGGCGGAACTTACACAAGTCAAGGAAAATTTGCCAAAGCAGAACCCCTATTGAAACGTGCCCTCGCACTTGATGAAGCAAATTTGGCAAAAGACGATCCGAACCTAGCAACAACGCTCTGGAATTTAGGGGCTAACTACTATTTACAAAAGCAATATGCTCAAGCAGAACCCCTTTTAACCCGATCGCTGAATATCCAAGAAAAGAAATTAGGAGCAACCCATCCCACTACAATTTCATCGATCGAGGTATTAGCCAATCTCTACAAAGCCACAGGGCAGAATTCTCTGGCTCAGCAATACGCTCAACGTGCAGCAACGCTGCGAAAGCAAAGCAAAATGTCTAATCGCTAAAAATTAAAGAAGGAGAATGGCCGACCAATGCTGCGTGGGGATGTTAGTAATGGAGCAGTGAAAAATTTGTGAATACTAAACTGAACACATTCCACACAATTGAAACAAGGAGAATTAGCATAGTAGATTCGTGCTTGCAAATCGTTCGATCCCCCTCTAAATTCCCCTGATTAAGGGAGACTTTGAAAGATTAAGGGGGGACTTTGAAACAATTTAACCGAATTCCCCCCAGTGGGCTGGGTGGGGTTTGCTGGCCCGATCGTGGTCACCTCTGAAAACACGATCGGAAAAAGGATCCCTCTTGCCCCAACAGTATCGAGAGTGAGGGATCCTTAAGTGTTTCTAGTTGTATTTCTAGCCTCCCTAGTATTTCAGAAAGTTAACGAACAACGTTGTATTCGTTAACACGACACCCGCATCGGTTCTCCCCCCCCCCCCCCCCCCCCCAGTCATATGTATGGGGATCTTTACACGAGCAGAGGGAAATGCCGAGGTACCGAAGAAATTTCCAGCACAATTTGCTAAAAGGAAAGCAGGAACCTCAGGAAGCCTCACTGCGCTCCTAGGATCCCCGTTGTCGAGGTACCTGGCTCTGTTATTTTCGTGAGGGGTCTGAGATGTCCAAGATCTACAGTACGCAGGAATTGATCGAGGTCTTGGTGGCGGAACAGCGAGCTTGTATGAACGGAGAACGGCTGCACCTAGCCGCACTATCCGCAGGGCTGAGCCCGCTTTTAGACCAATTTGTCGAACCCGTTGGCCTGCAAAAATTTGCCGCCTACGACAATTTTCGTCGCACGATTCACGACTATCAGCGAGAACACCAAGTCTCCGGCATCGTCTGGCAGACCGTTCAACTGCGGGGCGCGGAACTGTCTCTCCCCATGATCCACGAACAACTCATCAGCCTAGGCAGCGATCGCCGCACCCTCAAATCCAACAAAAATCAGGTTCTTCGCTTTTGGCAGCAGGTCACCCAAGGAATGGAATTATTCCTCAGCCTCCAAGGGGGCAAATGCTTCAAACCCGCCACCTTGACCGATGTAGAGCACATCATCGATCGTACCGAGTGGGCCGTTCTGACCCACCATGGTCGCGAAGAACGGTTAGAAATCATCCTGCAACTGGGCTGGGGCAAACCGGAGGAAGCGACCTACCGTCGGGGATTTCCCGAATCCGGCAGCGAATTTATCCATGCCGTCTTTCCGGGATACGAACCTTTAGGGTAGGAGGGAAAAGGGTCGCATTCACCCCCCTACCTGTCTACCCCCTACCTGTCTACCCCCTACCCATCTACTCATTTGGGACTTTATTTATACGCTACGCCCTTACAGACGCGATTTGACAAACGTGGCAATTCGTTCCATGCCCCGTTCGATCGTCGTCATATCCGTGGCGTAGGAAGCCCGCACATGGTCATCCGCCCCAAAGGCAATGCCCGGAATCAGGGCCACCTGCTGCTCACTCAGAAGCGCATCGCAAAATTCCAAAGACGACATCCCCAATTGCCTAATGTTGATGAACATGTAGAACGCCCCATTGGGTTTCACGCAGGACAGGCCCGGAATCGCGTTAATCATGTCGTAAATGGCCTGCCGCCGTTCCGTAAAGGCCGACAGCATATGCGCCACACAATCCTGGGAACCTTCCAGCGCCGCGATCGCGCCGAATTGGGCAAAGGTGCAGACGTTCGAGGTACTTTGGCTTTGCAACGTGGTCACGGCTTTAATCAACTCCGGTGAGCCGGAGGCCGCATAGCCCAATCGCCAACCCGTCATCGCATAGGCTTTAGCAAACCCGTTGCTAATAATGGTTCGGGCAAAGGCTTCGGGACTAGCCGCTCCGATGCTGAGATGCTCCGCGCCATCGTAGAGCAGTTTTTCGTAGATTTCATCGGAGACGACCAGAATGTCTTTTTCCACCACCACGTCTGCGATCGCCCGAATTTCCGCAGGGCTATAGACCATCCCCGTGGGGTTGGAGGGTGAATTCATCACCAGAATTTTGGTTTGGGGCGTGATGGCCGATCGCAGCTGTTCCGGCGTAATTTTATACCCTGACTCTGCGGTCGTGGGCAGAATGACTGGCGTTCCACCCGCCAGTTTAACCATTTCGGGATAGCTCACCCAGAAGGGCGCGGGAATGATCACCTCGTCCCCGGGATCGACCAAGGCCAGAAAAATGTTGAATAGGGAATGCTTGCCGCCATTGGTAACGACCACATTTTCGGCCTGGAGGGAAAGTTGATTATCAGTTTGCAACTTCTGGGCGATCGCTGCCCGCAACTGCGGTTCCCCAGCGGCGGGGCCGTAGCGCGTTTTTCCAGACTTGAGAGCCTCGATCGCGGCATTCTTGATATGCTCTGGGGTATCAAAATCCGGTTCCCCCGCACTGAAGCTGCAAATATCAATGCCATCTCGCTTCATGGCTTTGGCCTTTGCATCGATCGCCAACGTCAATGAAGGTGTTACCTGCCCAATCCGTGCTGCCAGCTTCATAGTTTCAGACAAATCCTTTGAAATCACCCAGAACGCACCCAGTGTTTCAATTCCCTGGCGAGTTCCAAGGAAGGTTGGACAAGGGAGCAGTTACGCTGCCGGGAAATGGATGACTTACTGTACTTATTCCCTATTTATTATGAAGCGATTGTAGCCTTCATAACCAAGGGAAATCAGTAAAGGATGTAATGAGGTAATCACATTTATCCAGAGCCGCTGGATGACTCTAGACTAGGCTACAGACCCGGCTCAACGACAAGCCCGGTAGTCCCTAAAATCGTTGGCTAGCGGTAATGACTTCTTCTCAACCTCGGCTTAGCTCTATCAAAAGTGAAGGATCCATAGGAATTCTGTATGATTCCGCTTGGGTGACGATCGCGGTAACTGATTTATCCGCTGCCCAACAGTTCTATCAGGCGCTGTTTGCCTGCGAACCCAGCCGCATCTTGCCCGATCGCTATGTGGAGTTCCAGTTGGCTGGACTACGGTTAGGAATTTATCGACCCACAAAATTTCCTATCAGTGCTTCGGAAAGGTCAGAGATCGCGGCGCTGCCCCAAGCATCCATAAGTTTGTGCTTTCAGGTGCAGGACTTGGATACCACAATCGCCCAGCTTGACCAATTACAGGTTCCCCACGATGCGGTCGCGATCGCATCCCATGGCCGCGAAGTCTATGCCTACGATCCCAACGGCAATCGCCTGATTTTTTATCAACCCAATGCCCGTTAAGTCGGGTTAACCGGAAGCTGCGGTTGCTGGTGCGGCGCGGTTGTTCGATCGCAAAATTCCGCAAAGGTCACAAATTGCCCATAACGCCCAATCCACCGCAAATAGCGTTCCAATCGGGTCACCATCGCAGCGCCCCCATGGCGCGCAATATACTGCGGCAGTCCGTAGCCTTGGATCGGCCCAAACTCCCAGGGATGGAAGTACAGATTGAGTTGGCGATCGCTCACCAATGTCCACACTGACAGTAGCTTGTAGCACCAGAGCGGCAAGTTCTTGAAACTCAGCCAAAACAAGGGAAACCGAATGCCAGGGGTGACGGATACGGGAATATTCAGCAAACGATCTACCCTATAGGGCTGCCGGGGTTGCTTGAGATTGTTATAGCGTCCGGGGATCCAGGTGGGATTCATGGAGGAATTGTAGCGATAGCCCGCTGCTGCAATTTCCCGATCGGCCACCGGTTGCAGCCGCGCCATGCGATACCCCACGATCGCTTGCCCAGTGACATCCGCTAACACTTGCCGCGATTTGGCTAAATCCTGCACCTCAAAGGAGGAATGGTAAAACCCGTGGGACGCAACTTCATGGCGTTGGGCGATCGCTTGCATCACCTCCGGAAAACGTAGGGCAAAGTTAGCCGTGGTAAAAAAAGTTGCCCGCACATTCAATCGATCGAGCACCCCTAAAACCGCTTGCAAACCCTGTAAGGACACCTGGAACTGGGTTTCTGGATCGACCGTTTGGCCATATTCCAGGGGAATATCAAATTCTTCGACATCAAAGCTGAGGAGAATGAAGCGATCGCGGCGTGGCATATGATTCGTAATTGAGGGCGGTGGTCTAGGCGTTTGTTAATCCAGCATAGGGGGTTTTCCTAGGGGTTTTTGCGAAAGGGCGATCGGGAATGCGTTCAGCCAGCAATTTCAAGCAAAAATTTCGCTAGACTGCTTTATGCCCCTTGAGGAGTTTGTATGGCTTCTGAAAAGCGCGACCAACAACACCCGCTCTACGCCACCGATCGGCAGATTGTCAATTCTCTCCTGAGCGGTGAACCCACGGACTATAACTTAGCAGAACTGGCTCGATTACGGATCCGCTATCAAGGGTTCCCCGGTGCCCGGGATATCCAAACGGACTTAGACAAAGTGCTGAGTCAGTGGCAGTTGACGGAAGCGGTTCTGTTTGAAAAAACCCGCGAACTCCACGGCAGCACTCGGCTCTACAACGTGCGAGGACGACGCCAAGAAGAAGACTGGAGTTAGTCCACTCGGGGCATAAGGTTATCCCCCTGGATTAGCCTGGTGAGTAGGTTGAATCCTAGTCAGACAGGTAGATCAGAGCGATAGAGAATGTTTAGTCAGCTATGGCTGGCAGCGCCCTAGGGCAAGCATTGTTTCTGGGGCGCGTGCTGTCAGTTGGAGACAAAGCTAGCTCGACTAAAAGCTGGCCCGACTAAAAGCTAGCTCGACTAAAATCATAGTAGAAACCCACTTCTAGCCATTCCAGCGATGTTCAGCACCACAGTAACCGATACTGGTCAAATCACTCTGCCGGAAGAAATTCGCCAACATCTCAAGCTGGTGGGCGGCAGCCGCATTGAGTTTGTGATTGACGAAGACGGTGAAGTCAAAATTTTTCCCCTCAATGTTGCAGTAGAAGACTTATCTGGAATTCTCTACCGCCCAGGAACTCAACGAGTATCCTTTGAGGAAATGGAAACAGCAATCTCCGAGGCGGTAGATGATTGGAATTGATACTAATATTCTTGTCCGATACCTTACTCGAGATGATGAACAGCAGTGGCAGCAGGCTTTTGCAATCATTCAGCAGAATCAGCCCTGCTTTATCACCAATATCGTTCTGTGTGAGTTGGTTTGGGTTCTTCGGGGCACGCACTACAATTTTCGCAAAGACAAGATTATTACTGTCCTAGAATCCATGTTGCATAGTGCAGCTTTTGAATTTGAAAATCGATCAACAGTTGACCAAGCCCTACAGCGATACAAACAGGGCAAAGCAGATTTTTCTGATTATTTGATTGGGGCTGTCTCTCGGCAAGCAGGTTGCACAGAAACTGTCAGCTTCGACGGTAAGTTGAAAGGTGAGCGAGGGTTTCAGTGCCTCGAATAGCCTTGCACGTAGCCCCTTCGCCCCGAATCTACAATTAGACTTTACAAACCTATAACTCCTAATCCACACCTACAGCGCTACTGCGGGTTAGGTGAAGTATTGGAAGGACTGCCCGATCGCAAAGAAACTGAGGGAGAAGTTGTCGATCGAGGTGGCATAGCTTGGGAAGCAGCCGTTGGCGGTACTGCACCTGGGGCATTCAAGGCTTGTGCTTTAGCCGTTTGGGACATCGGTTCCAAAACCTGCGCCATCTGCGCCTGCTGCTGCAACTGCTGACTGGAAGACACCAACCCACTGAGACCATTAATCAGATTCCGCAAATTATCCCGCAGCTTCGGATCACCCACTAAGTCATCCAGATCCGCTGTGATTTTCTGCGCATTTTGAAACGTGGCGCGGGCCGAATCCAAGGTTTGCTGGAGCAATGCTAGATTCGCTGGATTATTTAACGCAGTGGAAGCATCTTTGAGATTGGCCGAGGCTTGGGCGGCATTGGCGGATAACTGTTCTAGGTTTTGTAGAAGCTGGCCGCTGGCAACCCGATCGATCGCAGGCTCCAACTTCGTCACCGACGATCGCAGGGCACTGCTGGTTTGGCTCAAGTTTTCCAACGTCGTCACTAGAGTTGTGCGATTACTGGCCAGTAGCTCATTCACCTGGGCCAGCGTCAAATTGGCACGATTGGCCACTCCTCCTAAGGATTGGGCCGTTGTAGCAAAGGTTTTAGCGGTGCCTGAGACGACCGAGAGTTCCTGGCGGGCGCTGCGGGCCAGACTCCCAAACTCACGGCTGACCTTGGCAATTTCCGCAGCAGCGGTGCTAGAGTTCTGGGTCAGTTTGGCTAAATCCTTGACAAAGGCAGGATTGCTGTAGGCATTGGTGAACTGGATGGTGCTGCGAATTAGCTCTTCTGTACTCACCCCCAGTTGCCCCTTCAGTCGCGAACCATCGCAGAGCATTTGACTCTGATCGCAATCCCGATCGAGGGGTTTTGTAGTTGCTTGTAGCGTCGGGGTGTCAGGCTTAGGCGTAAGATCCATCATACTTTCCCCCAGCAAGCTTGACTGGTTGACACTGACTTCAACATTACTGGGAATCACCAAATTAGCAGGGGCAATATTAATTTTCACTTCAACGCCATTCGGCCCCGGCTGAATGCTGGCAATCCGGCCTACCACAACCCCCCGATACCGAACAGGAGATCCCACCTGAACCCCGGAAATATTGCTGAAATCAACCGTCACTTCAAAACTGCGATTGGCCGGATTAAACCCTTTGATCCAAGCTGCTAAAAATACAAAGAGTCCAAGTCCCGTCAAAATGAGTAAACCGACTGAACCCTCTCGAATCATTCGCGATCGCATGGTCTTCACTCCAGCACCTGAATTGGCCCTTCGACCTGTCCACCAAAAAATTGTCTGACCATTGGATGGTCTGTTGTATCAATCTCGTGACACTTTCCTTCCCATTGCACCCGGCCTTGATAGAGAAACACAATGCGATCGGTGGTTCGCCGAATCGTGCTGTCCTGGTGAGTCACCATCACGTAACTCTCGCAGACCCCATCGGTATGTTGCAACGATCGCACCAAGTCCTCAATCACGGTAGAAGCAATCGGATCCAGCCCTGCCGTTGGCTCATCATAGAGCAACAGCGCGGGAGAGTCCGCTGGATTATCTGGATTGGCCATAATGGCTCGCGCAAAGCTGACTCGCTTCCGCATCCCCCCTGACAACTCCGCAGGATAGCGCTGACTAATCCCTGGTAACCCTACCATAGCCAGCTTTTCTTCCACCATCTCCCGGATTTTTTTACGGGGCAGCCGTGAATGCTGATACAACACAAAGCCTACGTTTTCTTCCACAGTGAGCGAGTCAAACAGGGCCGCCTGCTGGAAAACCATACCAATGCCGCCCGATCGCAGATTATCCTCAATCAACCCCTGCCGCAATTGCCCCCGGACCCAAATTTCCCCAGCGTCTGGAGCTGTCAGCCCTGCCATCACTCGCAAAATGGTTGATTTACCCGTTCCCGAAGGCCCAATGATGCCCAAGGCTTCCCCAGGATAAATCGCCAGATCTACCCCATCCAACACTCGATGCTGCCCAAAGGTTTTGGTTACGCCCTTTAGTTCAATTAACGGTTCAGCCATTTGCTAGAATTTTTCACGCTTAAAAGGCATAGTGTTGCCGTAGTAGATACCCAGTTAGCTTAACCTCAATCCTCAACTTTGACTTGAATCCCTGAGAATTCTAGAAAACCATTCTCACTTTTCATACAAAAAAATTGTTGAGTCTAAAAACTGTTTAGTTTAAAAACCTTGTTTAATCCCCTTGGAGTTTTCCGCTAGATGCAACGTTTCCTTGCAATTCTTTCTTCTAGATTCCTCCTCCTAGACTCTTCCTCCGCGTCTTCCCATAAAGCAGGGCGCTTGTGATCATTCTGCCTCCAATCCATCCGTATTGTTAATGACTCCCTTCCTTAAATCTGATGGGACAGTGGGAAAGATGGAGTGGTCAACAGCTTCAATACACCTGTCTCAGAAACTCCACCTCCCGTTCCCCAAAACTCCCCCGTTCCCCAAAACTCCATAGCCAGACATCGGATATAGCCTATAGACATATCTCCATAGACACATTTACAAAATAGAAATATCTGCAAACGAGTCCTGAGCCCATGGCCCCCGATCGACTAATCCCGCTTTCTTGCTTTTCCCTTCATGAACGATCGCCTTTCGGTTAAATGATCCCATTTGGAGCGTAAGAAACCAGCAGAATTTCAAACCTAGGCTATCCTGACTGGCATAAGCTTTTTGCGGCCCCTACCCCTGCCCGGATATTTGTTCCTGTTCTCGTCTATTGTTTCTTGAGCCTTTTGTTGAGCATTTGCCAATGACCACTAATCGATTGATCCGACGAACCATGCGCACTCTTCGCCAGGAGTCCCGCCATGTCTTTCCCAGTCTTGGCCGCTGGTTTCGCTGGCTAGCCCCTGGTCTATTGCTCAAACGCTGGATGCTGATTAGTGCGGGAGGGGTTCTGCTGGTTTCCCTGGGCTTTGCCATTTGGGTCAAGCTGACACCGATCTATTACCTCACTCAATTTGCGGGCGACTTCCTTGAAACCGTAACTCGCATGGTGCCGAACTATATGAGTGGACCACTGGTGGCAGCCGTGGGATTTTTGCTGATTTGGTGGGGCCAAACTCGTACCTTCGATTCCATTACAGAAGTCCTGATGCCCGATGAGGATCAAGGGTTGGTGGATGTACTGTGGACCCATCGACGGTTGAATCGGGGGCCGCGAATTGTCGCGATCGGCGGCGGCACGGGCTTGTCTACCCTACTGCGGGGCTTGAAGCTGTCGAGTACCAATGTGACCGCGATCGTTACCGTAGCGGACGATGGTGGATCCTCTGGACGGTTACGGCGGGAAATTGGAGTCTTGCCACCGGGGGATATTCGCAACTGCCTAGCAGCCCTGGCGGATGAAGAAAAGCTGATGACTGAACTATTTCAATACCGGTTTAAGGCCGGGGATGGCTTAACCGGGCATAGTTTTGGCAATCTTTTCCTGACGGCCATGAGCGAAGTGACGGGAGATTTGGAGCGGGCGGTTGCGGCCAGTTCCAAGGTTCTAGCAATCAAAGGGGAAGTGCTGCCTGCCACCTTGAGTGATGTTTGCCTCTGGGCAGAAATGGAAGATGGACGGCGGATTGAAGGCGAATCCAATATTCCTGAAGCGGGTGGCAAAATCGTTAATATTGGCTGTACGCCGGCCAACCCTCCAGCACTCCCCAAGGCGATCGCGGCGATTCACGAAGCGGATTACATCATCATTGGCCCCGGCAGTCTCTACACCAGCATTATTCCGAATCTTCTCGTTCCGGAAATTGCTGAAGCGATCGCCCAACGCCAAGTCCCCTGTGTTTACATCTGTAACGTCATGACCCAACCGGGGGAAACCGATGACTTCACCGTAGCCGATCATATTCGCGCGATCGATCGGGTTTGCGGTCAACCGCTGTTTGATGCAGTTCTCGTCCAGCGTCGTCCACCGTCCGCCAAGGCGATCGCCCACTATGCCAAGGAAAACTCCTATCCTGTCGTGTTGGACAGTGAAGCAGTAGGACAACTGGGTCGGCGTATCATTCGGGCAGACGTGATTGACGAGGATCCGGATACGGGGTGGGTTCGCCACAATCCCCAGCAATTAGCAGGGGTGCTGCTCCGGTGGTACGAGCGGCAAAATCGGGCGCTGTATGCCCAGGAAAGCCGTGAGGATATGGTCAGAAGCTACCACCGAGAAGGATAACGCTGAAAAGCATAAACGCCGCAAAGGATCGTGAATGAGTCGAGATAATTTAGATCAAAATCAACCACTGTCCCAACTAGCTACCTCCCATCAGCCCGTTTCCAGGGAACGGTTCCAAGGCAACCAACAGCGAGGGGAAATCTTGAATTCGACCGATCGCGTGTGCACCTCACAACTCACCCTGAATCTCGCCAATGCCGCCGCGACGCACGATTTTGGCGTGTATCTCGGCCAGCACCTTCCTACGAGCACCGTGATTTTGCTAGAGGGTGACTTAGGGGCTGGCAAAACGAGCCTTGTGCAAGGGATCGGTCAAGGTTTGGGGATTGAGGAGACGATCGACAGTCCCACATTTACTCTGATTAACGAATATTTTAGTGGTCGTTTACCCCTCTACCACTTGGATCTTTACCGCCTTGCCCCCGAAGAAACGGCGGATCTATACCTAGAAACCTATTGGGACGGCAGCGAAGCTGAACCGGGCATTATGGCGATCGAATGGTGCGATCGATTGCCCTACAAGCCCGATCGCTACTTATTGCTTCAGTTGACCTACCCGGAAGCGACTCAAGGCATTGAAACTGAGGGGCGTCAAGTGACCCTCACCGCGATCGGGGGATTGACCCTAGCGGATTTTGGGCTTGAGTTGGGGTAGATCTTTGGGGTAGACCTGTAGAGAGTCTAGAGACGGGACGCGATCGTTGGAGTGAATGCTGACTGGTTAGCAGGAATGGCGGAAATCGGTGCGGGAGCCATCATGTCCGCAGGCAGAAAAATTCGAGCACTCACCGCCACTAAGGCGAGGCCAAAGACTAAGACAACAATCAGCGGCGCAATGTATTGACGGAAGAAAGCCATAGCTGTCAGGGTGATGTGTTAACTTTTCTAAACTTTATCCTATTCTCTATCCGATTTGTTGATTGTCCTGAGGCGTTAGGATTCGTCCCCGGTTTGCTGTGCCGTCCCCTGCCATGGGGCAAAAATCGGCAGCAGTAACAGCCCCGGCAACGCCGCCACAATGGTCATTAAAAAGAAGCTACTCCAACCCAGGGCATTGGCCCAAGCACCTGCCGGAGAGGCTAAAAGGTCGCGACTGACCGCCATCAAACTAGAGAGTAGGGCGAATTGAGTAGCAGAGAATTGGGGATTACACAACGTCATCATGAAGCCCAAAAAGCCTGCTGTACCTAACCCGCCACAGAAGTTTTCCACCACGATCGCGGCTAACAATCCAGCATCCGTTTGGCCCACGCCCACCTGTACGCCATTGGTCAATGTTGGAATCCAAACTAACAGCCCACTTTTTCCAAAGGTTGCTAGGAGCCAATAGGCCAGGTTGCTCGCAGCCTGCAAGACTCCAAACACCCACAGGGACTTATTCACCCCAATTTTGCTAAAAACGGCTCCCCCGAAGATCGTTCCCGCGATCGTGGCAAAGATGCCGAGAATTCCTTGAATAATGCCAATTTCGCCCTGTTGATAACCAGCACTGAGCAAAAACGGAACAGCCATGGAGTTCAGCAAGGCATCTCCGTAGCGGTAAAGCACAACAAAGCCAAGCGCCGCCACTGCACTCTGCCAGCCCATGCGGCGAAAGAATTCCTGGAACGGCTGCACGATCGCCGCCTGCATACTGGTCGGTTTAGCGAACTGTTTCGGTTCCGGAGCCAGCAGCGTTGCAACAATCCCAATACTCATTAACCCCGCCACCAGCCAGTAGACCTGCTGCCATGACCAATGCTGGGGATTTTTGGGATCGGCGATCGCTAGGGCTATGCCCCCCGCAATCACCAACGCAATCCGATAGCCTGTCACGAAAAAAGCCGCCCCACTGCCCATTTCCGACACCTTCAACACATCCGTTCGATAGGCATCGGCGCTGATATCCTGGGTCGCACTGAGAAAGGCCACGAGTAAGGCAAGCTGGAAGAAGGGACTGGGAAGAATCGTAATCAAAGCCTGCCAAAATTCGCACAACCCTTGGAACGAAGAAGCTGCGCAGGTGTTGCTGGAGTGAATCGTGAGTTGGGCCAGTTGGCTAGGACTTTGACTACCTAGGACGACAATCGCGACCACTAGGGCAATTTGAGCCAATAGTAGCCAGCCCCGTCGCCGACCCAGTAGCGGAGGAATGTAGCGATCGAGCAAGGGAGCCCAAAAGACCTTGAGGGAATAGGGAAGCGCCGCCAACCCAAATAGACCAATCACGGTGGCGGAAACCCCATTGGTGGTGAGCCATGCCTGCAATGCCCGCCCGGTGCCCGTTAACAAAAAGGGTAGGCCCCCAGCAAACCCCAGCAGGGAAAGAACCCCCATTTTACGAAGGTGGGTGAAGCGACGGGATGACTCAACCGAACTCACAGCAGTCCCTCAAATAGCGAAATTAAGCGATCGGTATTGCACGATCGTTCCTGCCATCATGCCACACCGATCGCCCGAAAAATCGTTATGGCTGCTGTTCGAGATGGAACCCCAGCCGAAGGTTGAATGATCGCCAATTTAGAATCGCGACGATCGCTTAAAGATCGCTGTACCGTTCTTCTGCAAAGGGCTCACCCCGATGGTGATAGCCGTTCCGCTCCCAAAACCCCAATTCCTGCCGATCGAGAAATTCCAGCCCGTTAATCCACTTAGCCCCTTTCCAAGCGTAGAGATGGGGAACCACGAGCCGCACTGGGCCACCGTGGGGCGCAGGCAAGGGTTCACCATAGAGGGTGTGGGCCAAGAAATTTTCTTCTCGTACAAAATCTTCTAAGGCTAAATTGGTTGTATACCCACCGTAGGCGTGCTGCATCACATGCACAGCCTTGGGATCAACCTCGATCGCCTGCATAAAATCTGTAACCTTGACGCCGCACCACTGCACATCCAATTTGGACCAAGTCGTCACACAGTGGAAGTCCGCCGTAAACTCACTTTGGGGCATGGCCATGAGATCCTGCCAGGTGATGACCTTCTCTTGGGCTAGCCCCCATACTTTAAGCTGCCAATTTTCAGCAGCAACGGATGGTGTATCTCCGTAGGTCAACACTGGAAAACCTGTTGCCAGGTGCTGCCCCGGAGGTACACGATCGCGCAATTCGTCGCTCGGCTTGTGAAAAAACTTGCCCAGCATCTTGCTACAACCTTACTCTTCGTCTTCTGTTTCAGTGGGATAAACAAATCCCTTAGCCCGACCGGTGAGGACAGACTTACCGAGAGACAGAGCACGCTGAGCTTGCAGTTCAGCCTTCCGGTTCCAAGTCGCACGACGCTGATCGCGTTTGCCATTGGAGGTTTTCTTCTTAGGACATGCCATAGTACTCTGAGTCTTGCTGTTTTAGACAACCTTTCAATTCTACGCTATTGGAAGAGCCTTGTCAGTTTTTCGATCGATAAGATCAATAAAATCCTACTCGCACTAAAAAGTATCAAAAAATATTCCGATCGCGCCATGCTCCTCCAAGGATCTCCCCCCACTTGCCCCCTGGAGCCCCCATTCGAACCCCTAAAAAAGTAGCCTCGAAAAAAGTAGCTTCGGAAGTTTGCACCCCGAAGCTACTTGGACGATCGAACACGATCTGATCAATTTCAAACTTTAATCAACAGATAGGCAGCAACCGTCCCCCATAACAGGATCTAACTGTCTATTGGTGAAGGCTGATTGATGTCCTTTCCACGATGAGATCCACGGTGAGAGTGTTACTTGGAACCCAGGACTTGATCCTTCGTATCGTTAAACTTCACATAGAACTCTTGGCGCTTTTCGGCCTTCAACATAAAGCGGATGATGAACCACGTGGAGTAGCCCAAACCAATCAACTCCAAAACGGGCTCAACCAACGGAATTTCATTCAAAGCAGCCAACAAAGCTAGGGTCAGCTTGACGGCTACGATCGACCCAAAAATCAATCCCAGGGTGACCATCAACTGCTTGTACTCAGTGAAGAATTCACCCAAACGCTCCGGCAGATTGGACAGAATCTCGTAGGCAACACTCAGCACTTCCTTGACCTGTTCGCTGGTCTCGTTTGAACTAGACAGTTGCGCCAGAGTGCCAGCATCTTCCAGGCTGATCGTTGCTTCCGATTGTGCTGTAGATTCAGCTTGTTGCAATTCAGTTTCCATACCTAACATTACGTCCTCTCAACCACGACTCGTTAATGATACTGCCTCTCTTGGATTTCTTGCCATCCGTTTTCACCAGGAGATAGGCAAATCAAATCAAACGCAACTTTTGACCCCAATTAGGCCCAAAGATCTCGAAGTGAAGCATTTACCCATTTTTAAGACTGCAAACCGCAGAATTGCTCAATTTTTTGCCAAATAGCTTCTGGAATCTCCGTGAGAGCATGGTCGTCATCCACGCTTTCCACCGTCACCCAAGGGCGATTTTGGGAATATTGATAACTAGATTGAATCGGAATGATTTGATCCCCTTGACCATGAATAATTAATGTGGGTAGGGATTTTTGTAAATGTGATTCAGAGTACTGTTCTAAATCCTGGATAAATTGATAGTGCAGCGGCAATTTTTGTCCTTCGCCATGGTGGTCAACCATCATCGGTTCCCCCGCTTGCCACTTGTGCAAAGCCGCTGGCTCGATCGTCGGCAGCCAGTTTTCCAAAAAATAAAAGGCGGGGGCTAGTAAAACCAACCTTTGCACATTCGCAAATCGCTCCCCCAACCAAGCGGCGGTCAGTCCCCCAAAACTAGAGCCAATCAGTGTCACAGCGGGTGCATCAGCAATTAGTGTTTGGACTTGGTGAATTTGACGACTGAGGGTGAGGTGCGAGAAATCATTTTGATTAAGATCCGGCGTAATGAGGGGTTGGTGATATTTTTGCCATCGGGATTTGGCAAACTGGGCTTTCCACGATCGTGGACTGGAGGCAAACCCATGGAGATAGACATACATCATAAGAAAACCCTATAAAAGTTATGATCAAAAATAATCATTAAAGGCAATCATTCAAAACAATCATTTTCCATCGGACGATCGTACGTTCCGTTAAACCTCGGTTGAATTGCCAACGATTCGGTGCATAAACCCTCCTAGACTCAGCCAGGACTCTGTCAGATGGGATATAGAGGGAATTGGGGTGTCCTCGCTAGGATGGGGCGTAATTGCCCCGGCAGAAAAACACGTAACAATCATGGCAGCGGGAACCCATGGATCTAATCGCTGCAAAAGTATATTTTAAGGAGTTGGAAGTCAGGACATGCCACCCAAAAGACGCAGGCGAACTATGGATCTCCTCGAATATCAAGCTAAAGAACTATTCCGCACGGTTGGCATTCCCGTCTTGCCCTCCCAACGGATCGATCGGCCCAAGGATCTGAGAAATCTCACCATTCCCTACCCTGTAGTTTTAAAGTCCCAAGTCTACATTGGGGGCCGGGGCCGCATGGGGGGAGTCCGCTTCGTTGAAAATACTATTGATGCGGTTGCCGCTGCCCAAACGATTTTTAATTTGCCCATCATGGGCGAATATCCCAAGGCTTTGCTGGCAGAAGCCAAATTTGATGCCGTTCAGGAGTTTTATTTAGCCGTTACATTAAACCGATCGATTCGTCGCCCGGTTCTCCTAGGCTCGTGTAAAGGGGGGATGGAAGTCCAGTCGGCCATTGACCAAATGCAGCAAGTCGTCGTGGACGGGGACTTTTCACCGTTCTATGCCAGACAGTTGGCCCTCAAGATGGGGTTGCAGGGCGATTTGATGAATGCTGTCAGCCAAGTGATTGAAAAAATGTATTGGCTGCTCGATGACAAGGATTTAGATCTGATTGAAATTAACCCGCTAGCGGTGGATCACGCCGGTCAGATCATGGCCTTAGATGGCAAGGTGACGGTCAACGATGGCTCCTTAGGGCGACATCCTGATCTCGCGAGTTTGAGCGAATCCCCGATCGTCAATCCCCTCGATCGGCAACCGGAACTGCAAATGACCATGGATACCAATGGGTCGATCGGCTTGATTTGCAATGGCGCGGGGTTGACCATGGCTACGCTAGATTTGGTGTATCAGGCCGGTGGTAAGCCCCTGTGTTTTCTCAACATCGGCAGCGAAACCCACCATCAATGGCTCCCCAATACCCTGTGTCAACGCTTGGATCAGGGGCTCCATCGCATGGGGCAACAGTCCCAACTTAAGATCATTTTAGTCAACTTAGTTGGCGGCATTGTTTCCTGCCAAGATATTGCCCAGACGTTAGTGGAGTTCCTGCAAAATCACACCCACAATGTGCGAACTTATACCCGGACTCAAGAAGACACGATCGTCAGCCGAGTCACCTTTACACCGCAAGTGATTGTGCGCCTCGCGGGCAAGGACTACGAAGCTGCTAAGGAAATCCTGAGTGGAACGTCGATCGTGGTTCTGGAGGATCTGGATGCAGCGATCAAGGAAGTGATGCAGCGAGTTAAACCTAATAAAACCTCGTCTTAACCAATACTTAACCCGAAGGAAACTCAGTAATTTTACGGAAATTCTTGAGTGGCCCAAGATCGGACGAAGACATCCGGGCATTGTAGGAAATGTCATCCATCTAGCCACAGCCCTCAACTAAAATCGCTATCCTATAAGCTTCACCTTATGTGTGCGCCAAGAATCCTGGGAGAGTGGTGGCTGTAAACTTGCTATCTTTTCAGCACGCAGGGAGTGGGGCTCGATCCTCAAACAGCTTGCGAGTTTGGAGACAACCGTTTTATAGTCCATAGCACAAGCTCTCAGGCGAATGTTTGAGCGAATGGATTCTTCCTGCCAAAGAATAAGTAATTTCGCTCAAGAATAATTAATCCAGTGCAGTTTGATATTTATGATTTTTTCGCCCACTAGCCAAGTCATTATTCAAGGGATCACAGAACCCCTAGGAATGACCTATGCTCCGTTAATGAAAACCTACGGCACTCATATTATTGCAGGGGTGAGTCCGGGGTATGGAGGCAGCACAGTGGCCGATATTCCGATTTACGACATGGTTGAACAAATTCCCACGATCGCGCGGGGCATCTCAACCACAGTTATCTGCACCCATCCCTATGCAGCCTTGGATGCGGCGCTGGAGGCCATTCGAGCTGGCATTCGGCAAATTATTCTCATTAGCCAAGGGATTCCGCCCCTAGATATGGTGCATCTTGTGCGCCAAGCGGAGGCAACGGAAACGTTGGTGGTTGGCCCCAATGGCCCTGGAGTGATTGTGCCAGGACAGTTATTGTTGGGCATTCATCCCCCCGATTTCTACATGCCAGGGAATGTAGGATTAATCACCCGCAATGGCCCCCTAACCTATGAAATTGCCCGCACCTTAACCAGGGCGGGGATTGGACAGTCGATCGGGGTCAGTATTGGCTGTGATGCGATCGTGGGTTCCACGTTTCCCCAATGGCTACAAATTCTGGAGGAAGACGACCAAACGGAGGCGATCGTTTTAGTGGGAGAGATTGGCGGCGATAGTGAAGAACGGGCAGCCCACTATATTTCAGAGGCGATCGATAAGCCCGTTGTCGCTTACATTGCTGGTCACACTGCTCCGCGTAATCGTCGAATTGGCCATGCAGGGGCCATTATTGAATCCAAAACCTTCGACTTTGGCCCAGATATTGGGACAGCAGAAAGTAAAGTAGCGGCCTTCAAGCGGGCGGGAGTTCCCGTGGCCGAGCGTCCCTCCCAAATTCCTGATTTGGTGCATAAATTGCTGAAGCGATCGCCTTCAAAACTCCAAGCCTCATGACACAAAGAACTTTTGCGATCGCTGACACTCTGAGGGATTTATCTGGCTCATAGCTGTCTCATAGAGATTTTTCTGTGAACCAGAAAAATCTAAGTGCAAGGGGTTAACTGAGGCGTTCCGAGAGGTAATCTGCGGTTGCTTCCACTAGCGCGATCGCGTTGTCGTAGTCCATTCGGGTGGGGCCTAAAACGCCAATACTCCCCACAGGAATGTTGCCGCGATGGTAGGTGGAGGAAATGAGTGTGCAGGAACGAATCGGTTCAAGGGGATTTTCTGCACCAATGCGCACCATCACCCGTCGATCGCGGGAGGCTTGTAAATCGCCACCTTGGGGTCGATCGAAAATCAAAGGCACCAGTTGCTGTTGCCCTTCTTCTAATAATTGCAAAATGGTTTGTAACTGTTGCAACTCGGAAAACTCCGGTTGCCGCAGCACTTCTGCCAAGCCGCTAATCAAAATCTGAGTGGGCGCAGCCCCCTGAGCCAGCCGTTGATCCACTTCCTGGACGATCGCGGTCAGCAAGCTACCATACCGCTCAAATTCCTGTCCCAGTTCCCGCCAGTCCACGGCCTGCACATCCACTAACGTTTTGCCTCGGAGGCGATCGTTCAAAAAGTTGGACAACACCTGTAATTCCTGCTCCAACAATTCCGCATCTTCCGGCTCCGGCGATTCCGGCAAATCCATCAGCACCGACTGCGTTTCATAGGTATCTGTCACCAGAATTAGCATCACTCGCTTGGGGTCAACTTGCACCAGTTGCAAATGGCGCAGCTCCAAATTGTGGGTGAGCGGGGTCGTAATCAGGGTGATGTAGCCACTCAAAGTTGCAAGAATTTGTGCAGCACCTTTTAAAACAGCTTCTGCGCTCCAGTTGCTTGCCTGCAAGCGATCGGCCAACAATCGTTCTACCTGGGGCGTCATCTGTGGCATGGGCTGCATCAAATGATCCACATACAATCGATAGCCCGAATCCGACGGAACTCTGCCCGCCGAGGTATGGGGCTGATACAACAGGCCCGCTTTCTCCAAAAACCCCATGGCATTCCGAATCGTCGCGGAACTCACACTCATCTTATATTCTTTAACCAGTACTTCTGATCCGACGGGTTCTGCGGTGGCAACATAGTGTCGTACCGTAGCCCAAAGAACCTGCTGCTGGCGGTTGTTAAGGGTGACTTGAATAGACATTTTGAAGCTACTGGGAAGGGAACTAAACGGGCGTTAAATGAGGATTAAAACGGATTAAGGTTCAAAACAGATTCAGTACAGATGCAGTTAAAACAGATGCAGGGAAACCTGCTGCTCGCGTAAAATCACTGACTATTGACCAACTGACGGCCCATTGGACCAACTGACGGCCCACAGACTGACTGCCCTTCAGCACAAGATTGCTATGGAAACTCCGGTCCGCAGGCGATTCCGGTTCGCAAGCAATATTTCCGCAGGCAATCCTGGAGTCGTCAAGGTGCGATCGAAGAAATTCTAAAAATGTAGAAAAATCTTGACGGACAACTTCACGCTCCGATCTCCTAGCAGACTCAACAGAACGTAACAGACTCAACAGACTTCTGGCACAGAACCCGGAAGTTGTTAAGTTTTTGCAATTTCTGCAATGATGTGTCCCTAAGATAGCAGATCTCGTTTTCTGTCGTTGCTGAGGGTGAGCAGTTTTGGCGCAATTTTCAAAAGCAAGAATGCAGCATTTGTAGGCAGTTCTCTCCCTTGGCAGAGTCCCACCTGATTTGCACTTGTCAAAATTCTTGCACTTGTCAAAATTCGCCGATCGTCTAGTCAAACCAGAAGGCTGGCTAGTAGCGAGGAATCGACGGATCGATCAATACGGAGTAAGCGTCAATCCCCCCAGTAATATTCTTCACTTGCGTAAATCCCTGTCCCATCAGCCATTGGCACATCTGGGCCGATCTCATACCGTGATGACACAACACCACAATGGCTTGATCCGCATCCAGACGACTGTGAATATCCCGCGACCAGACTTCGTACTGGCTTAAGGGGAGACTGATGCTATTCGGTAACTGCGCGATCGCCAGTTCTTCCGGCTCACGGACATCCACGAGTTGCAAGGAATCCGGCATATTGGCCAATTGTTGAGCCAGTTCTTCAACACTAATGCTGGGCAGAGTGGGTTGAAACATAGGAATGGAGACTTAACAGGCTGGGGACTAACGGACTAGGGACTAACAGGCTGGGGACTTAACGGTCTGAGAACTTAAAAGGATTGAAACTCAAGCTCATAGATAATCCCCGCCCAGCCTACCATGCTCTCCAATCCGCAAACGAGTCCCCGTTGATCAATCTCAGGGGATCCCCTGCATTCAACGGGTTAATAATGCGCTAACAATGAGTTCACCATTGGTTGACCGTGGTCTAAATCGCTTGTTGATTAATCACCTTGATATGGGTGGGCGGAATGTGGGCGGGTGGGCGGACGGTTTTTCGGCGGGCAAGGGCACTGTGGGGCAATACCCGCAAAATTTCATCCACCGTTGTCACCCCTGCGTTAACTTTCGCGATCGCGGCCATGCGGAAGGATTCAAAATTACTCTCCGCTAAATATCCATGGAGTTGGGTCATGGTGCCTTCATAGATAATCTGTCGCACCGTGTCGTCGATATTCAGCAGTTCAATGATGGCTTCCCGACCCAAATGTCCGGAGTTGAAACACCGTGCACAACCTTTCCCCTTCATCCAATTGTGGGCTTGGGCTTCTTCACGGGTAATGCCCAAAATCGTCAATTCTTTGTCGGTCGGGGTATAGGGTTCAGCACAATGGGGGCAGACCTTGCGCACCAACCGTTGGGCTACCACGCCTAACAAGGCATCACTCAGCAACCCAGGATCCGGCCCAATATCCTTCAAACGAGGAATCGCACTGGTGGCATCATTGGTGTGCAGGGTGGTCAGTACTAGGTGACCTGTTAAGGCTGCACGTACAGCGGTTTCTGCGGTTTCATGATCACGAATTTCCCCCACCATAATGATGTCCGGATCCTGCCGCAGAATCGATCGCAGCCCTGCTGCAAAGGTCATGCCTGCGGCTTCATGGACTTGGGTTTGGGTAATCCGGGGTAAAACGTACTCTACGGGATCCTCCACCGTCACCACGTTGACATATTCCGTGGCGATCGTCTGCAAGCTGGTGTAGAGCGTACTGGTTTTCCCAGACCCGGTTGGGCCAGTGAAGATCACCATTCCTTGGGGTTGCTTCAGCCAGGATTGGTAAATTTCCAACGTATGGGGCGTAAATCCTAACTCATCCATACCCGAAAAGGGGTTTTCGCGGGGCAGCAACCGGATCACGGCTTTTTCCCCACCGACACAGGGCAAAGTACTCACCCGCATGTCCAGCCCCATTTCATTTTGCTCACCGGAGGCGTAGCTTTCGCCGATCCGAGCATCCTGGGGACGGCGGCTCTCCGCAATATCCATACTGGACATTACTTTGAGCGCGACGATCGCCCGTCGGCTAATTTCGGGGGGCAGGGTGGTAATGTCTCGCAGAATGCCATCAATCCGATAGCGCACTCGTAACCCTTCCGCCGTAGGCTCCAAGTGAATGTCACTGGCTCGGTTGCGCAAGGCCCCCGAAATAATCGTTTTAATGCGGCCAATCTGATCTTCGGCACGGGAGAGATGCAGTTCGGTGATCTGACCAATGTCTTCCTGCTCCCGCTCTCCAGTTAAAGGATTCACCAACGGCACAGCACTGATCGTATTGCGATCCAGATGGGCCAAGTGATACCAAGTGCGATAACTTTTTTCAGCAACTGGAATCACCTTAATCTCTGTTAGCGTGCGTTCGCCGATCGCCCGTAGTTCTGCTTGAGAGAGCGCTTTGGGGCAGCCCAGGTAGTAACAATTCCGCCATAGCAGTAGCGGAATCACCGTTGGCAGGGATTGGCGATCGGCAAATTGCCGCATGAAGCGATCGCTGACTTCCCCGTCGAGGAGCTCAAAGATGACATTTCCGTCGCGATCGATCAACAACTCTAGGGCTTCATCAACGGTAATTGCGCGTTGTTTGAGTTGTTTCCAAACAGAGAGGCTAGTTGCTTTCATAGGGGTAGGGCTGGGGATGAAGGAGAATCAGTCGCTCTTGTAATATCTCTCAGCAATATCTCTCACGAGAATCCCATGGTTATGCATGGGGGGAGCACTGGCTGGATAAACCTTTTGATAACTTTACGAACATCAATTCAGAGAAATGCAGCACAGATTTAATAAGCTCCATTCAACAACTGATTAACTCCAGAGAACGGGTAGAACCACTTGTAGAACCACTTACTAGCTACTTGATCAAACTCCCTAAATCCGTAAACTACAAGTCTAGAAAAATACATCATCTCCCAAAAAGAAAGGATGCAAGTAAGAATGACGGTAAGCGTTGGGCTAAAATTGGACAATTAGGCAATTTAACCGTGAATTCAGCTAAGAATACAGAACTTCGGACTGTTCATGCTGACTTTCAACCACCATCCGAACGATGATTTGAACGAGTTCTGACCGATCTGAACGAGATCTGAATGCCGATCTGCCCGGGCAAAATCGAATCCTACCTCTCGAATCCTACCTCTCGAATCCTTAATCCGTATCCAGGACTGACTCTGTATCTAAATCCTCATCAACCGCAGATTCTAAAGGGTCTACCTGCCCCGCTGCTTCTGGTTCATGGAGGGGTGCGCTGACTTGGGTACGCTTTTCAGCCAAAAATTTCTGCATGGCCTCTCGGCGATTGGTCATGAAGCGATGCCAAAACCCTGGAATCAGCGTATCCATGCTCTTTGCGATCGACCAAACTTCCATCGCCATCATGTTATAAAAGGCTCGATCGCTGCTCCGCAGTCGCTCTAACCACTGTTCGATCGTCATGTGGTTCGGGGTTTGATCGGGCGTAGCATCCTCAGGTGGTTCAGAAGGAGGATCCGACATCTCGGGTACTGGGTTTTCGGGTTGAGGAACCGTATCATTTTCGAGCATGCTACCTAGCGTCCATCCAAAGGAATAGGCGATGTCGCAATTGTAACTATTCTCAGCATAGCCATACTTAAGCATCGACCGAGGGATTGCGGATCTATCATCGATCGTGATTCTCCGCCTCGATCCATGGGGCTAGGTGAGTTAGCCACCAGTGCTTCAACCAGCTACCGCCCCTGAGCTTTAATTTCCAGATTCCCAGAGTCTAATTCTCTCTAGGCCGATGCTATAGCATTACAGAACACCATCACAGAACACCATTACGGAACACGAAGCGTTGCTCTATTGACCCAAGACTGTGTGGAATAATAACCCTGGATTGGTTAAGCCAGATTGCCCATGAAACGTCAATCACTGTTTTCTGCTCTAACTCTTGTTGTCGCAATTCCCCTCTTGGTTGTCTTGTTGGGATTCGGTTGGATGTTATCCCAGGGGGCGTTTGGGGGGGGGGGCAGAGGGGCGACCTCTGAACCGACTGCCATGATCTTTATTCCCAAAAACGCTCCGGCTATGGTCTCCCTCTTGGGGACGCCCGATCGCTTGGCTACTGTCCGCCAAGCCTTAGTGCCTGCAAACCTGAAAAAACAAGCTCGCCAAGAATTTGAAGTATTTCGGGATAGCTTATTGGGTTCCAGCGATGCGCAATACGACCAAGCGATTAAACCCTGGCTAGGGAATGAGATTACGGCGGCCATCACGAATCTGGATGTCGATCGGGATACAGAAACGGGCAATCAGGTTGGCTATCTTCTCGCACTCACGACCAAAAATACGCAACGATCGCGGGAGTTTCTGCAATTGTTTTGGCAGCAGCGTGCCGTTTCTCCCCAAGATTTGGTGTTAGAGCAATACCAAGGTACGCAAATTATTTACGGTAAAGTCAAGCAAACCAATCAAGACGTTCCGTTGACGCTGGCTAGTGCGGTCGTGGGCGATCGCTTTGTCCTATTTGCCAACAGTCCTAAGGTGTTGCGCAATGCAATTAATAATGTCCAAGCGCCTGATCTAAACTTGGCGAACTCGCCGGATTATCAACGGGCCATCAGCCATTTGCCGCCGCAACGAATTGGGCTCGCCTACCTCAACCTGCCCCAATTTGCAGCAGCCCTGGGCGATCGCACCATTCTGAATCAGTTGGATACGCTCACGGGTAAGGAGTCTGTCACTTACCAAGGCATGGCGATTGGGTTATCGGCTAACCGCCAAGGCTTAGTGGCTGATGTTGCTCTCGTCCCCACCCAGCCCAGCGATCGCACAGAAGTTGCTACCTTGTCCCAACCGATCGCGGCCCTCCAGTACTTACCCACCAATAGCCAGTTCATTGCAGCTGGAACTCAGCTTCAGGCCACTTGGCAGGGCATTCTTGCAGGAACGAAAGGGTATGCTAAACTTTCCGATTGGATCCAAAAGCCGATTCAATCCCTAGAATCCCGCTGGCATCTGACACTGACCAATGACATCCTCAACTGGGTCAAGGGGGAATATGCCTTTGCCCTTCTCCCCAACAAAACCGCTAAAGCCGCTCAGCCCGATTGGATTTTGATGGTCGATCGGAGTGACGAGACAGCCCTACAGCAGGGAATTCAGCACCTTAATGAGCTAGCTAAACAGCAGGGTCTGACCCCAGGAAAAATCCAGCTGGGGCAGCGGACTGTGGATGCTTGGACTCAGTTAGCATCGACGCCCACCATTCCAGCCGATCGTGGGTCTAGCTCGACCGATCTCACCCTCACCGAGCGTAACTTACAAGTCCAGGTGGCTGGGGTACACACCGCGATCGATCACTATGAAGTCTTTGCCCCTTCGATCGAAATCCTAGACACCGTTCTTCAAAACAATTCATCCGCTTCCACGGTTACCAGTCGCTTCAAAGGACTGAATACACCCAACAACGGCTATTTGCAGGTTAGCTGGCCGACCCTACAAGCCCAATTGGAGCAAGACTTACCAGGATTTAAGCTGCTGGAGTTGACAGCCCAGCCACTCCTAGGGAACCTGCAAGCACTGAAGCTCAGCGGTTACGGTCAGCAAGAGGGCATTACCACCGGGGGGCTACTTTTAGAATTCCGCTAGAATTCCGCAATCCGTGATTGATCCGAATAATTGCGAATAATTGATACCCCCGCGATCGCAGGAATTCTTGGGCCAAGAAGCTTGCGATCGCAATGATTTTTTAGGCCAACGACTCCAAGCGTTGCTGTGCTAAGCAAGCCGCTTCAACCACACTGGGGTTACTGTCTTTTGCTAAATATTTCAACGCGGATAAACTTTTTTCTGTCGGCAGATTACCGAGTGCTTCTGCCAGCCGTTGCCGCACCAACCAGTCCTCCGCTTGGGCAAACCGCAGAATTTCATCCACCGCATCAATGGCTCGAATTTCCCCGAGGGCTGCGATCGCGGCCTGGTGTAGGACAACTTCTGGGCTGTCCAAAGCCTTTACCAACACATCCCTAGCTCGAGGATCCTTGAGATTGCCCAATGCCACTGCTGCACTAAATCGAACCAGCCATTGCGTATCTTCATAGAAGGCTCGAACCAAAGGTTCAAAGGCTCGGACATCTTCAAGATACCCGAGCGCACCCGCCGCATCGGCTCTGACGCCATAGTCTGCTTCTGTTTGCAAGACTTCTACCAAAATGGGCAGGCATTCATCCGTCGGCTTCAGCCCCAGAGAAAACACCGCCATCGATCGCACCTGCTGGTTTTCGTCATGCAATACCTTTTTAATTAAAGGAACCGCATCCTCAGGAGGCACCTCTCTTAGCGCAGCCAGTGCTAATTTTCGATCTTTGACACTGGGACTTTCTAACCGACTAGAAATCTGCTCGAGAGAAAAAAGCATACACAGACCTACCTGAGGAACGATTCCTCAATTGTAGGAGCAATTTTTCGGAACTTTGCTGCCAAGGGCTAGGGCCACTAGCCGATACCTATCGGGGCAACTGGCTGATCGGGGCAACTGGGTGTGGAGGATACGACTGATGTTGAGGACATTACTGCCCCGCCCGCCGAACTTTCTCCAAAAATTCTGGATAGTTATCTAAATCCGCTGGGGAAGTCAATGCTGAACATTCCACCCATCCTGGTTCGGCACTGATTTTTTGAATGTAAGCGCTCATGGCAGCCGCATCGTTGCGGTGGGCCAATAAGTAGGATTTCAACGCAGCACGACTCATGGTGGTGAAATTAGGCTTCATTTCTGAAATCTCCATCGACCATCTGGATAGATTAGAATTTCTGTCTCATCCCCTGCCAGGATGAAAATATTGCCGGACGTTTCGTCAAAACAGACTAACCCGATCGAACGATACATCAACGTTAACCGCTGACACAGATCAAAGCAAGTCTTGAGTTGAGCATTGGTAGGAATAGGAGAACCTCCCAAGGACACCAACTGCCAGTTTACCTGCGATAGAAAGTTTTGTAAGGGAAAGTTTTGCTTGGGGGAAATTGCCGAAATCTTCAGTTTTCATGGTGAAATTGATAGTTGAATCTCACCAATGGGGCCATTGATCTCTCAATTGATGACTTCCTCGTATCTATTAGGACTATGACAATCACCGATTTTTTGAGCAATGATGGCGTGAGCCAGTGGAGTTGGCAAATTCTGCCCAAATTCCTAGGGGCGATCGTCATCCTACTCTGCACCAACTGGATTGGGACCTTGAGTGTTTCCATCAGTAAACGATTGCTCAATCGGATTGAACCGACCTTACAACGCTTCCTGTTGCAAGTCCTGAAAATCCTGATCTGGGTGGTGGGTAGTATTGCTGCGCTGAATACGATCGGGATTGAAACGACGACGCTAGTTGCAATTGTTGGGGCCGCAGGGTTAGCCGTGGGATTGGCACTGCAAAATAGCCTTTCCCACTTGGCCGCGGGCATTATGTTAATTAGCTTTCGCCACTTTGAAGTGGGAGACACGATCGAAGGAGGGGGCGTCTCCGGTGCAGTCGATAGTATTGGCCTCTTTTCCACCACGATTGTCACCGGGGATAATGTCCGGATTACGATTCCCAATAGTCAACTGTTCAGCGGAACCTTAAAAAATCAAACGGTGCTGGGAACCCGGCGCGTGGATATTCGCATTCCCATTGGTGATCGCCCGCTTCAACCTACGTTGCAGGATCTCCTCGCGATCGCAGAACACCATCCCAAAGTCCTGACCCACCCGAAACCCATTGCCCAAGTCACTGTAATTGGTACACACTCCACTACCATCAGCCTCAAGCCTTGGTGCCAATCCAGTGACTACGATCAAGTTCGGGCGGATATTCTGTACAGTGTGAAACGGCATCTTGAGCAATCCCAGACTCAATACCCCACTGTCGAGTCCACGATCGACCCGTCCTCCGATGCTTCCTCGATGAATGCTTGAGTCCATTAATTCGACCCGTATTACACCCCAGGTCACGGCCCACCGGTGTATAAGTTCTTACCCGTCAGCCGTCACCTAAGGGCGTTTGACTCGCGCAGTGGCTTCCCGCGTTGTCACCTTGGGAGCCGCGCCATTACTTTGCCCCCGTAATTCATTGATTTCCTGGTTGAGCTTACGGATCCGGCCAGAGAGGATACGGATTAAGTTGAGGGCAATTCCCGGCGTTTCATCGATCGCGGAGTAAAGTTGCTGCTGGGTAAGTTCTAAACACACACATCTTTCTAGGGCCGTAACCGAAGCCGATCGCGACTCAGAATCAAAAAGGGCCATTTCACCAAAAAATTCTTCTCGCCCTAGGCGTTTGAGTTCTTGATCACCAATATGAACTTTGACTTGTCCAGAGGCAATGATAAACATTGAACTGCCTTCTTCACCCTGGCGAATAATTGGCTGTTTGGCTTCAAACACTTCTTCTTCCATAACGGGGACGAGGCGGATCAAAAAATCCTCCCGCAGTTCCTCAAAAATAGGAACGCCTCGCACCAGTAATAGTCGGTCAAACAAATTCAGCATGTTGCTGGAAGATCAAGAGCCTGAAGATTAATCGCCTTGTTACTGAGTATGCCCTAAAAACCTAATTAAGGCGTCACTAAGAATATTCTACGGATAGCGGCTGCAATAGCAACCAACCAGTGGTTTAACCTACAAAAGTTTGTAATCGGCACCATCCTCCCAGGCTTCGAGTCTCTCAGGCTTAGAGTCTCCCAGGCTTAGAGTCTCCCAGGCTTACATGGGGCCTAGAATTGCGGTGTTAGGCATATCATCATCATCGGATCCAGAGGCCAGGGGACTAGACGATTGGGGCCCTAGCTGCTGAAGTTGATCGCGAATGTGGAACCGCAAAATCGGTTCAGGATCATTCTTCATGCGTGGCAACACATTCATGTAGGCCGCTGGGTACATCGACTGTAAGTAAGCCAATACTGCTTCTCTCAAAAAGCCACTGGAACTCCGGAGTCCACCCAAGACATGATGGCGCTCTAGGGACCACTGCTCCGCCCGAGCCAAGTGAAACCCGCAGGCTAAGACCCAGTCCGACAAAAAGTGTCTGAGATCCATGAGATGAATTAACCGATCGCTTGGTTCCATCGGTTGATAGGTAATCAAGCTACTTAAGCTTTGCAGTTGTTCTTGGAGTTCTAACTGTTCTTGACGGCTGAGGCGATGGCTAGTGCGCCGTAATTTCATCCCAGGGGTACTCCGGCCCGACTGAGCCCGAGGAATGCGTTCCAAAATGGTGAGGAAAGCCCGTTTTTGTGGAATGTCTAGCTTGTTGTCTAGAATTTCCAGACCTTGAGCCACGTTATCGGATGAGCCTGACTTGAGGTTGAAGGCGGCGGCTTGAATCGCGTCGGGTTCATAGAGGAATTGCATCAACATAAACAGGCGATCGACGCAGTCTAGCTGAATGGTGCGCAAGGCCCGCCGCAGCATTTCTTCGCAGGAACGGTGGGTAATTTGCCCAGACAGATCGAGAATCGCAGCGCTGGTTTGACCAATCAGCATTAGTTCCTGTTCGATCAGCATTTCAATTCCCGATCGCCCCAGCTTTTCTGCCGTTACTTCAATGCCCTCGTCCTTCGGCACCTTGATCAACGATCGTAGGATATGGGCTCGATCTTCCCCCCAACTGGTTGTTAGCCGATCCACCATAAAATCGAGGGCTTCGGTGGTGCTAATTTGCCCAATCACCATCCAAGCTGAACTGCGTACCGATTCGGGTTGCCGCCAATCGGTCACCAACAGTTGCAACTTGGGCAAGGACTCATTTTCCAAGTAAGTCAGGGCTTGCATGGCCACATGACGAGTTTCGGGGTCGTATAACCCGTCCACGAGAGCCGGGTAGCCCTTTTCGTAATGGGTCATGGAAATTGCTTCCAGCACCGATCGCCGCACAGAGATCGATGTTTCTTTCTTAACAATTTCACTCACGTAGATTTGCAAAGCTTGCAAATACTTAAGATGACGAATGGCATGGCACCCTTCCGATCGCTCCTGTTCCTGGGCGTGGGTCAACATCAGCCGCAGCACATTGGTTGCCTCGGCTTTCTGCTGGGGATTCCCCAATTCCACCATCAAGGCCGCAGCCGTGCCACGAATTGCCGGTGGGGACTGGGGTCGGATAAAAATACTCAGTTCTTTCAGGTCAGCATGGGGATCGGTCAAAAATACATAGCGCAGTGCCGCCGCGACGACCTCGGGGGGTGCCGAAAAATTGATTAATCGGCGGGCAGACACAATATGCTCAGGACTGGCATGATCCACCATAAATTCCAGTACCCGGCACTGGGCTTCGGGGGGGAATGACAGCAACATCGGAGCGAGAATCTCCGTTGCATTACGGGGATCAATTTGGAATAAGAGTTCAATACAAGCAAGTCGAGAATCTTCAAGGCCGGGTTTGCTGAGAGCTTCGATCGCAGCCCGTTTGAGTTCTTTAATCGTAGCGGGATTGGAACTCATGCCCAGTTGATCCTGACGGGCACTCAGAACCAAGATTTTGACGTAATCCCGTTGAATCAACCAGATATTGATCAGCCAAGCTGCTGCTAGCAGAATCATGCCACCGAAAAGCAGACTGCGCCAGTTGTCTGCCCCGAGGCTCTTCTGCCATCCTAGCCCCACCGAAGCCAAGAGTAATCCCCCCGTCAATCCCGTGGCGATCGGTTCTGCTGAGCCACGAACGCTGGCTTGGATGGCATTACTCCAGCGGGCTGGAATGGGTTGGAATAGGACAGGACTCACACTGGCTAGCAGGGTGAAATGAATCAATTCATAGAAGAACTTGAGGACTACAATCATCCAAAAGATGATGACCGTCAGTTCGCCGAATTGGGGCAGGTAGGGAAACAGGGCGATCGTGCTGCCAAACGCCAACACCAGAATGGGCAACAGTCCTGATGTTGCAAAAATGCCGAGGGTTTCTAAAATGCGGGGAGACAACCCCCATTGCATGATCAATTCCAAGATCCCCAAGACCCCTTGGAACAATCCTAAAAATCCTGCAATTCTTTCACTCCGAGTCACATTGGGCCCGACTGCTCCAAACCATTCCAACGGATTGGCCGTCAAGGATTCCAGTTGTTTAGAAAACTGGAAATCCACTAGCAGGAACATTGCTTCCGCTAGGACAAAGAACGCTAACAACAACCAGCGATAGTTCATAGACTGGCCGCGCAGTTGCTTAGTCGCTTCGGTATTGCTAGATTCTCGCCGGACGGAACTCCGGAAGTAGCGTTGCTGACGCTGGCTAATGGAAAAGAGCAGCCCGGCTCCCGTCAGTATCATGCCGAAGGCAACCCAGATGACCCCCGATAGGCCCAAGCGGCTGAGAACGAGGGGCAGGGCAAATCCGCTGAGCACATCGGCCACTAGGACGCCGCTACTGATCAGGGGATAAGCACGTTTAATTTCTCGAATATTAAAAAGCTGATTAACCGTAATGGTGGTGTTAAGGTCGCTGAGAACATACAGCACCTGCTGCCACAATCGCATCAGCAGAACAGAGACGCGAAACACCGTGAACCCAGCGATCGCGATCCCCTCTGGGGCTTTAAACCCCATAACAAACAGGGGCAAAGGAGCCGCCATCAGTAATGCCACCAAGACAATCAGCCAACGCATGGCCACAAAGGATTGCAGCCAACCATAGATGGATCCCAGAAAAATACTGATCAGGGTACTCGCCAAATAGATGACGGGTAAGTTATCAGCACTGAAGTGTTCTAGGAACATTGCGGAGGCCGTGGCTTCTAACCAAAGCACCCCGATCGAGGTTGCGGCATAGGACGCAAACATCAAAAACGTGCGTTCCCCTTCCCCCGGACGCAAATTAATCCATCGGAGAAATTTATTGCCGAAATTATCTTTACTGGGTTCCTGGATTCCTGTGGTCATCTATGCGCTCTCGCGAAAAATGGGTGTGCGCATGCTGAAAAGGCTACTTTTAGTGTTCCCCGACGGCCTTCATTCTAAATACTGGTAGCCCTCTCTGCGAGAAAATTTATCTCTCGATCGAGCAGCTCCATTGTCAGCTAGAACTAGTCAGATAGAACCTGTCAAATGAAACAGGTCAAATAGAAAAGGTCAAATAGAAAAGCAAAAAAGAAGACACCCCATCAAGATGTCTTCTAGAAGTCACCGATCGCGACTGTCTCGATCGAGGTTTACTTTTTCGGAGCGAGGAGCATCATCATGTTTCGCCCTTCTTTTTTCGGCGCTTGTTGGACTTCAGCGATCTCTTGGAGATCTTGAGCCATGCGCTTCAAAAGGCTCTCTGCCAAATCACTATGTTGGATTTCTCGTCCACGGAACATGATGGTGGCCTTCACCTTATCTCCCGCTTTGAGGAACCGCTCTGCCTGACTGATGCGCACGTTATAGTCATGATCCTCAATCTTGTAGCGCATCTTGACTTCTTTAACGTCAACGGTATGCTGCTTTTTCTTGGCCTCTTTGGCTTTTTTCTCCTGCTCGAACTTGTGCTTACCGTAGTCAATGATTTTGCAGACAGGCGGATCCGCTTTGTCACTTACGAGGACTAGGTCAAGCTCTTTTTCATCAGCGAGCTGCTGCGCTTCCCTAGAGGTCATGATCCCCAACTGACCGCCGTCGCTATCCACCACCCGCACTTTGGGGAAGCGAATGCGCTCATTAATCATGGGCAGATCACGGTTAAATCGTCTTTCTCTTTCTCTTTCCGTCACAGGCACCGTTGGTTAAAGTGGATTAGATAATTGAACAATTCAGTTTACAAAACAACTTAGCCTTTCGGCTGCTAAAAGTATGCCCCAAATCGATCTCCTTAGGTCTACTTTGGATCTACTATATGTTGAACTTGTCCCGATCCAGCACTGAAACTATTCAGGATTAGCAGGATCAAATTCAAAGTTCAGCAGTCTTCCACCAAACTCAAGGCTTGGTAAAACACTAAGGTTTGTAACCGTTATTCTACTCACTTCATCTCCGATTCTTCCATTTCCTTAATTTAATTAACTGAATACCTGACATCATGGCTGCTCCGAATCTGGAGGGCAGGGGTATCCGGTATTCAGTCTGAGAAGCAACTTTGAGGGAGGCAACCGTGACAACCATGCAGTCCTGGCACGATCGAATTGGCTTTCAGCGCGATTGGTTTTGGCGAGGCTGGAAAATTCGCTATAGCTATGCAACTCACGCCGCTGCTTCGGACGCAACCCCCATTCTGCTGCTCCATGGGTTTGGAGCCTCGATCGGGCATTGGCGGCATAATGTACCCCTTCTGAGTCAGCACCATCCGGTCTATGCCTTGGATTTACTGGGCTTTGGGGCGTCAGAAAAGGCGATCGCGGCCTATGGAACGGCCCTCTGGGTGGAACAGGTGTATGCGTTTTGGCAGGAATTTATCCGTCGTCCGATCGTGCTGGTGGGCAATTCCCTGGGATCAGTGGTCTGTGTGGGGTTGGCGGCTAAGCATCCCGACATGGTGGCGGGGCTCGCTTTGATTAACCTCCCGGACTTTTCCGCTGTAGAAATGCCCGCATGGATGCAAAAGATCGTGCAACCCCTGGGTAACTGGATGAAGGGATTTTTTACCCTGCCCCCGATTTTTGTGCCCTTTTTCCACTGGGTTCGTCAACCGACTCGGATTCGATCGTGGGTCAAGGGAGCCTACCCCGACACCAACAACATCGATGATGAATTGGTGGAGATTCTCAGCCATCCCCCCAATGAAGTGGGAGCCGCCCGCACCTTGGCGGCCATGGTCAAAGGGCAGCGCCAACTCCCACCGGAATACACTGCCCGCTATGCGCTGCCTCAAATTTCGATCCCGATTTTATTGGTGTGGGGGCTTCAGGACACGATGGTTCCCCCCAGCCTAGCCCGCAAGTTTGTCGAATTTAATCCAGCGGTCAAGCTCGTGGAAATTCCCCAGGCGGGCCATTGCCCCCACGATGAATGTCCAGATGTGTTCAATCCGATTTTGCTAGATTGGCTCCAGTCTTGGACTGCCCCTTCGAGCGTCCCCGCAAGTTCCGAGCTTCCCTGCAAGTGACGCTGCGGGAAATTGATCCCCAGAGATTTTTAATGGGCAGACCCTAGCTTGCGGAAATGCTGAAGCACCCCCGTGGCAGACAAGATGGCTGCAATATTGGAATGCACGCCCATCAGTGATAATTTGGCCGATCGCTGTTTGGCGATGGCCAGTCCTTGGATCAAAATGTGGGCTGCATCTAGTTCCACAACATGGGTTTGGCTCAAGTCCAAGATCACACCACTGTGGGGCTGAATTTTTTGGTGGAATTGATCCGCCAATTGCTTGACTCCGGCGGCATCAATGTGGGCGGGCATTCGAATGATTGTTAATTCCTGAGTTGCATCCAGCATAGACAGATACTCATCTCGCATCCTCCTATGTAAGCAATCTCAGCGATCGCCATCATCCGTAAAATCAGCTTTGTCGCGCCCCCTCAACCTATGCGACCATCGTAAAAGTACGGTTATTGGGCAAATATCCTGTGAATCAAGACTTGGAACCTTCTTCTCCTGCATCTGTTGCGCCAGAAACCACCGTGCCCACCAAGGCGGGGGATCGGGTGAGCGATCGGCCCCAGGAGGTGGATACCTTTCGGATTTCGCCGCTGATTCGTGGGACATTACTGAGCCTATATGCGGCGTTGACGATTCCTTTACCCTTTTTAGCGGAGTTTACCCAAGCCCCCGTTCCAGCCAATTGGTTGTGGGTTGGGCTGGGTCTGGGAGCGATCGCGCTGTACGGAGCCTTGAGTGAGCGGGTCGTGGTCGATGGCCAGGGGGTGCAAGTGACCTATCCGGCTTGGGTGCCCCAGTTGTTTCGGAAAGGCTGGCAGGTGGCCTGGGAAGAAATTGCAGCCTTGAAGCCTAGAAGCACGGGACAAGGTGGATTGGTTTATTATTTTGTAACGAAATCGGGGGAAGGCTTTCTGCTACCGATGCGGATTGTTGGGTTTTCCCGGTTTGTGCGGCGGGTGCAGGCGGAAACGGGGATCGATACGACGGATGTGAAACCCCTGTCCCAGCCCTGGATGTACATCATTCTCTTCGGCTTCACGGTACTGCTGTTGCTGATAGATGCCTGGACGATCGGGGTGGCGATCGGTGGGCAATAGCGTGGATGGCAATCGAGACTGGAAGCGTGGGGGAGCAGCGGGAATGCAGGCGGGTATTGGGCAAAATCAACCCTCTCCAGTCCAGGGAACGCCCCTGATCCAACTGGAAAAGGTCGGTCTCACGTTGGGGCAGCAAGCGAGCACCCGAACCCAAGGCTGGTTTGGCAAACGGTCAGCGCTGACATTACCGGGGTACCCCGTTTTTCAGGGCGTTTCAGGGAAGATTCATGCGGGCGATCGCTGGGCCGTGATTGGGGCAGTGGGCAGTGGCAAAACGTCGTTGTTGCGGCTGCTGAATCGGCTGATGGACCCAACGCAGGGGCGCTTGTTTTGGCAGGGGCAGCCCTACGATCGCGTTCCCATTGCGACATTGCGACAGCAGATTATGGCCGTGGCCCAGGAGCCGAAGTTACTGGGCATGACGGTACAGCAGGCGTTGGAATACCCACTCCGGCTGAGAAACTTAGCCCCGGAGGAAATCAACGATCGGGTCAAGGCTTGTCTGGCTCAAATGACGATCCCCGATGCATGGCTCGCCAAAACAGAAGCCCAACTTTCGGCTGGGCAACGACAATGGGTTGCGATCGCGCGGGGGATAATCGCTCAGCCAACGGTCTTACTGCTGGATGAACCAACGGCCTATTTGGATCCGAAGTTGATTCAACAATTAACGGAATGCCTGCTGCCCGCCAAAACCGTGCCAACGGTGATCATCGCCACCCATGACATTCCCTGGATCCAAGATATATGCACCTCGGCCATGTACTTGACCGATCGTCGGGGACAATGGTTCACCGATCGGCCTGACTGGGCAGGGTTACAAGCCCAACTGAGCCAAGCTCGGCAGCAACTTGCGGCGGAATGGGATGAACCCCTCGAATAGATGGCTGGTGGTTCAAGGGGGCGAGGAATTGTGTTAGGGCACCGATCGGGCGATCGCGATATTAGGCTGGGGGTAGTTCGCCGGGGGGCGGCCCACGGTGGAGTTCAAGCTTTCTAAGTTCAATCGATAGCCCACATTCCGCACGGTTTGAATCAGGCTGGGCTGATGGGGATCGATTTCGACTTTTTTGCGTAGCGAAAGGATATGGGTATCCACGGTACGCGGGTTGTCGATTTCGTCAGGCCAGGCCCGTTGCAGGAGTTCCGATCGGCTGAGGGGCGACCCCCCGGCCTGAGCCAGGACGTACAACAGGCTGAATTCCTGGGGCGTGAGTTCAATGCGTTCCCCAGCAAAGCGAACCCGCCGATGTACCAGATCAATTTTGAGGCTGCCGTAGTCTAGGAAGGCCGGCGGGGCGGCCATGCGTGCCCGACGGGTGAGGGCATCGATGCGCGCCAAAAACTCTTGCATCCCAAAGGGTTTCGTCAAATAGTCATCGGCACCGGCACGTAACCCTTGCACAATGTCAGCCTCGGTGGACTGGGCAGACAGCATCAAAATCATCACCTGGGGCTGCTGACGGAGCCAGCGACAAAACTCAAGACCTTCGCCCCCAGGTAAATCGTTACTGACGATTACGAGATTGGGTTGCCGAGCCTGGAAGGCTTCACGAGCCTGCAGGCAATCGGCGGACTGAAACACTTGGTAACCCGCCTGCTGGAGGTGCCACCCGAGCAGCGATCGCAGGTGCGGATTTCCCTCGATAATTTGTATACAAACGGATCCCACGGGGGTGAATGCCTGAAACTTACGTCAACAGCCTAGCAAAGCCTTTTGGTTTGGATTTGTAAAGCAGGTTACGCCCTAGGGTGGAGAGTTGACAAATTTTCAGTTATTTGATTGTTCTTAGGATTCCAATTTGTGGCGAAGGAGAGATCCCCTGCGGTTTCTGGGGCGATCGTCTCCGTATAATGACTCACGCAATGTTACTTAATGGAGATTAAATTACCGTGTAATCTCTACATCAAACGATGGAGGATCGGAGAGAATTGATCTTAAGATAGGAGTTAAGATAGCTTTCCTCTAGGAGTCTATGCTTCAAGATGCACGCACCATTCGCTTTTACCAACGGCTCTCGGATGCGCTTGTAGAGCTGTGGAATCGTGGGTATCGTTTTGATGACCTTCGCCTCTATTTGGATGGCTACATTGCCGCCCTGCGCCATAGCGACAGCCTCGAGCCGTTTCAGATTAATCGTTTAGAAGAGGAGATTACTCGCTACTTGTACGATGCTTCGAATTTTGAGATGCCAGAGCCACAGCCAGATTGGGACTTGGGCTATTACTAATCCTGGGAAATAACGAACCCCTCGACCAAGCTGCGGAAGAGGGGTTTGTGGTTTTTAGGGATCGGTTGCCCTGCCCACGGCGATGTCCAGTGACCTGACCATAATGGCCGTACCCAGAATGCACCCCCTAGGATGCAAGGGCTACTTCGACCATTTGTTGGAGCTCGCCTTTTTGGTACAGCTCGATCATGATGTCTGAACCGCCAATGAACTCACCATTAATGTAGACCTGGGGAATGGTGGGCCAGTTGGAGTAGTCTTTGATGCCTTGGCGAATTTCGTAGTCTGCGAGAATATCGAAGGTTTCGAAGGGGACGCCGAGGACGTTGAGGATCTGTACGACGTTGTTGGAGAAGCCGCACTGGGGCATGAGTTTGTTGCCTTTCATGAAAACCATGATTTTGTTGTTTTGAATCAGGTCTTCGATGCGTTGTTTTACTTCTGGGGTCATAGTGTTTGCGACGGGTGAGTGATTTGAATTAGACGTTACACCTTAGCGGCCCATTCTTCGGGGGTGAAGGTGTTGAGCGCGAGGGCGTGGATGGCCTCGGTTGCCATGGCTTGTTTGACGGCTGCGTAGACCATTTGGTGCTGTTGCACGCGGCGTTTACCTGCGAAGGCGTCGGAAACGACGGTGACTTCGAAATGGGAGCCATCATTGGTAAAAACCTGAACTTTGGCATCCGGAATTTCAGCCGTAATCATTGCTTCAACCTGATCCGGATTCACGATCGCTGCTCCTTTAAAGTCTAGACTGCACATTTCACTCTTTCCAGTCTAGCGGTTCCTGGCGATTGGTTTCATTATGGCGATGGGGTGGGTGTCATAGAAAGTAGACTATCCCCCCTAAGGCATGAAGTAATCGCTGATTGAGTGATTGCTGATGGGCCGATCGCTGCAATGATGGTTGAATGATTGCTAAATGATCGCTAAATGATTGTTGAATGATTGTTACTGCGGAACCAGTTCGGTACTCAGTTCATTGACCTTGCGCCGTTGCAGCGTTTGGGATTCCGATCGGGGCAAGAGATCAAACACTTCCCGCAGGACATCATCGGATTTTTCAAAGGGCACCTTACCCACTTCATCGAGGCGCACTTGGCCCTTTTGGTCAAAAATGACTGTTTGGGGAATATAGCCCTGGTAATAATAGGCGGGTTCCGTCGGTTCGTAGTCTTCTTTGAGCGGGAGGGAGTCTACTCGAATCGCAATAAAGCTTGCAGCACGACCATAGAAGGCTTGCAGTTGGGAAACCGTCAGTGAATATTCCTTGCAATCGCTGCTGTCATCGGCATAGAACACCACGATCGCGGGTTTTTCTTTCTTGATGGTATCTGCCAGGGTGATCCGAGGGGGAATCAGGGAGCCATTTCCGGCATAGAGCGCAAAAATGTCGCCATCAAAGCGATCGTCATTCAGGGCAGCCTGGGCGGGTGACGGGAAACAGAACAGCAGAGCCAACACACAGAGACTGACCACAGTTGCGAGTTTCCGGAGATAGCCGCTGAAGGTTCTCAGAGTGTGAAGGGGCTGGAGAGGACTAAGCATTTTTGAGAGGGCAGCGGACATAAAACGGGTTCCCAAGAAGGTTTTGAAAGGTTTGCGCCTTCACGATTTTACCTGACGGGCTTACCTTTCCCGCTAGGCTTCTTGCTGGAATTGCGTTGAGGGAACCGTCCCAACTTTAGGATTCAGAGTCTTTGGGTTGTGCGGAGTCGGTCGATCGCGGTTGCAACAGGGTCTGGAACCAGTCCACTGGTAGCTTGTCGTAATTGGAAATGACGGCTAGCACAATTCCACCCAGAATAAAAATCGGAAAGGGAATCGTGAGGTGTTTCAACCACTGAAACCCCTCTACCATGCCGAATACGACTAAGAAACAGGCGATGGCAAACCGTAAGTTCATAGAGATTTTTGCACCAATAATATAGATGGATTTGCTGGCAGGGATCAGCGGACTGAGTGGGCATTAGCCGCTAATCAACCGGGTTCCAATCATCAACGGACTCCAAGGGATCCTGCCAGTCATCCTACCCCAGGACTGCGAAGCGATCGCAGTAATCCGATGGAATCCAAGACTTTTCTAAATGGTTCTTTTGTACTATACTACTTTTAGTTCTGTCATTGGACTGTCCCTTACATCTTTGACAGCTTGGATCCGAGACCTCTAGTCTCCTTGCCATAACTCTCTGGATCCGAGCTGTTTTTTAATATCTAGCTAAAAATTTTCTCGGGAATCTGTTTTCAGGAATCCTGGGTGGTTCATCATCAGTGGTTCGTGATCTAGGGTGAGTCGAGGTTTGTGGGGGGTGTGGGTTCCGACCGGGACAAAATTCGCTACACTGGCCACTGTGTTTATTGTGCATTGATTGACCTCTCTATTTTTTAGGACGCGAACGATCGATATGGCTTCTCAGGCAGACCAACAGCGGGTTCATGAGCTTCGTAAATTGCTGCAACGGGCGAGCTATGAGTATTACGTGTTGGATGCGCCGACGATGGAAGATGCGGTGTACGATCGGTTGTATCGCGAATTGGTGGAACTGGAGCAAGCTTATCCGGAATTAGTGACGCCCGATAGCCCGACGCAACGGGTTGGTGAAAAACCGGCGAGTCAGTTCCAATCAGTAAAGCACCATGTGGAACTCTTCAGTTTAGATAATGCATTCAGCAATGCAGATTTAGACGAATGGGAACAGCGTTGGCAACGGGTTGAGGAACCGCAGAAGTATTCCTATGTGTGTGAGTTGAAAATTGATGGCAATGCCATGGCGTTGACCTATCAGGATGGGGTGCTGGTGCGGGGGGCGACGCGGGGCGATGGTGTGACGGGGGAAGAGATCACGCAAAATGTGAAAACGATTCGATCGATTCCGCTGAGATTAAATCTAGAGAACCCGCCCCGGTGGGTGGAGGTGCGGGGGGAAGCGTTTTTGTCCGATCGGGTGTTTGAAGAGATTAATCGCGAACGGGAAAAGGCGGGGGAGGAGTTATTTAAAAATCCCCGTAATGCGACGGCGGGAACGCTGCGGCAGTTAGATCCCAAAATTGTAGCTCAACGTAAGTTAGATTTCTTGGCTTACACATTGCACATTGTGGATGATCGCTTGGTGGAGTATGCGATCGACAATGCTGTGGGTAATGAGCCTGTTAGTACGATCGATGACGCTGGGAGTGATGGTTCCAGTCCCGATCAGGTCGTGCAACTCGATTTGCTATTTGGCTTGGGATTGCCTGCGGAATCTGCCGCCAGCGCTCCGATGGCTGCCCCGTCTCAGTCCCCCTCTACTAGCCAATCCCCGCGATTTCCGCAGCCGAAAACGCAATGGGAATCGTTGGAAATTTTGCAAAGGATGGGCTTTCGGGTTGATCCGAACCATCAACATTGTGCGGATTTGGATGCGGTGAAAGCTTACTGCGATCGCTGGAATGAGGAACGGCGCAATTTGTCTTACATGACCGATGGCGTTGTGATTAAGATTAACGAAATTGATTTACAAGATCGCTTAGGGTTTACGCAAAAGTTTCCCCGTTGGGCGATAGCTTACAAGTATCCTGCGGAGGAAGCGCCGACGGTGCTGGAAAAGGTGACGGTGCAGGTGGGCCGGACGGGGGCGATTACGCCGGTGGCTGAGTTGCGTCCGGTGTTGCTGGCGGGGACGACGGTTTCTCGGGCGACGTTGCACAATGCCGATCGCCTTGCGGAGTTGGATTTGCATGAGGGCGATACGGTGGTGATTCGGAAGGCGGGGGAAATTATTCCGGAGGTGTTGCGGGTGTTGCCGGAGTTGCGGCCTGCGGCGGCGCGGAAGGTGCAAATGCCGACCCATTGCCCGGAGTGTGGTTCTGCGTTGGTACGGCCTGAGGGAGAGGCGGTGACGCGCTGTGTGAATTCTTCCTGTCCGGCGATCGTGCGGGGGTCGTTGATTCACTGGGTGAGTCGGGGGGCGATGGACATCAACAGTGTGGGGGAAAAGTTGGTGGCGCAGTTGTTGGAGGCGGGGTTGGTGCATTCTGTGGCGGATCTGTATGACCTGACGGTGGAGCAGTTGATGGGGCTCGATCGCCTGGGTCAGAAGTCGGCGGAAAAGGTGGTGACGGCGATCGCGGGGTCGAAGGCGCAGCCTTGGGCGCGGGTGCTGTATGGGTTGGGGATTCGGTTGGTGGGGAGTGTGAATGCGCAAACGTTGTCGGAGCAGTTTACGACGGTGGATGCGTTGGCGGCGGCGCTCCCGGAGCAGATGGCTGCGGTTTATGGCATTGGGGATGAGATTGCCCGATCGGTGTATCAATGGTTTCAAATTCCCAGTAATCAACAGTTAGTGGAACAGTTGCGATCGGCGGGTTTGCAATTGGTTGGGGAAGGGAAGGCGCAAGGGGCGATCGTGCAAACGGCAATCACTGGGAAAACGTTTGTGGTGACGGGAACGCTGCCGACTTTGAAACGGGATGAAGCAAAGGATTTGATTCGGAAAGCGGGTGGTAAGGTGACGGATTCTGTGAGTAAGAAGACGGATTATTTGGTAGTGGGTGAGGATGCAGGATCGAAGTTGGAGAAGGCGCGATCTTTGGGGGTTACGACGCTATCGGAAGCGGAATTGCTGGAGTTGTTGGTTTAGTAGTCGATTGTTCAATGCTACAGATGAGATCCCCCCTAGCCCCCCTTAAAAAGGGGGGAATTCAGTCAAATTCTTTCAAAGTTCCCCTTTTTCTTGGCGTAGCCTCTCCGAAGGAGATAGGGGGATTTGGGGGGATCGTTATGGGTCGCAATGAGAAATTGATTGGGTCTCAATCAGTTTTGCTTGGGGGTGGGAGGAGGTAATAAATGATACCTGGCAAATTTTTGAAATACGGATTGACAGGAGCTTTAGTTCTTCGTAGGCTTGTTTTTCATAGCGGCTCCGTGGACATCCTTCTTTGATGAAATGGGTTGGCATGAAGCACGGGGACGCTGGGATCCTGAAAATTTAGGGCACTACCTGGGATTGCGCGAACAACCCCAAGTAGCTATCCCCCTCGCTGGTCGTGCAGCAAGGAGGCTTGTTGAGAATTTTAACATTCGATCGAGCCACTCTTGTTTGTGATGTCAAACGGGGTGGCTCTAAATTTTTGGGCTTTCTTCCGATTCACTACAGGAGAAGCTCACATTATGGCGAAAGGTTCTAGCGATCGGAGCGATCGTTCGGTTGAACATGAGAAACAACGCTTACAGATCCACTTAATCGGTCATCAAGAATTTATTCAGGATACGATTAATCAATTGCATGTTCATCGGATTGCAGACAGGATTCACTGGAGTCAACCAATGAAGATTGTCCATTCCGACGGGCAATACATCAGCATCCTCAGTCGCGAACGTCTGCGGTAATGGTGTAGTATCGGTGTCCCGCAGGTTTGTTTGTCTGACAGTCTGTGGGAACACTCGATATTACGATTAATTTCCTGTCTTAAAGATTTTATGAACAAAGGTACTGGCATTGGAAGAGACGTTATACTGCAATTAGTCAGCCTAAGATCACAAATTAGGTGTTAGATAGACATTGTGCTACTTAATCGCCTTTTTGGGGTTAGATGGAAATATTTCTGACTGAAACTCTAATTTGGGATGTTAGGTAGACTCAATTCTATCCGACAATAAGCTATGCTGCCCCTGGCACTTGATCTGCTCTCTTGAATCATATTCAAAAATTTTTCGTGTATAAGTAAGATTAGAGTGTTTATGAAGAAATCATACTCGTGGGAAGGTTTTGAGTCGTGGAAAAAAGGCGAATCTAAGCTAGAAACGATTTCATTACTGTATAGCTACGACCTAGGCGACGCTGATGCCCCAAGTGATGTAAGAGATTTTTTAATTGCGCTAGAGGAGAGATTTGGAGGTTCTACCTACCCAGTTATTCGCCTGAGCGGTGACAATTATCTTTCCGTAGTTACTCCTAGTGTAGGAATATTGGTTTCATTTATTGTTGCTCCATTAGTCCGGAAATATTTAGATGGTTTTTTTAATGGTGATGGTCTCAAAGAACTGGGAGAGACTCATCGTGAAGAAATCACTCTCTGGTTTTCTAAATTAGAACAAGAACTTGATGTTGTAGTTGCTGCCACTAATGATCTGTTACAAGAATATCCGGAGACTCTAATATGTCGTAGACAAAGAACGGATCTGATTTTAGAAACTAATTTAGGAGAAAGTAAATTAAGCATAGCCTTGAATAGACATCACTCTCAAGAAATTAGGGCTGCAATACCCAGTAGCATAGTAAATGCTATCAAATATCTCATCGAAAATCCTCCAGAAGGACACTTAGGAAATTTTACACTGCATTATGATTCAAGTAAAAAGAAGTGGCTTATCCACGTAACTAATGTGATTGATTTTTCTGGTTAACCTAAAACTAGGAATATTTCAAAATTCACAAGATTGAGCTGTAAAGTCGCAACAGTTCGATTGGAGATTCTGATTAGGAGCGTTAAATCGCAGACAAAGTTTGAGTATATGTATATACTGTATACTCTGCCTAGAAAATATATGTGCTGATTCTACATGAAAGAAAATTATAAGCAACTGATTCAGATCAAAGGACATTTGCCGACTGGTATTCTTAGTCAGAGTTTTCCAATAGATTTCATCGTCAAGTTTTTGGAGGATAATTCAAAATCAAATGAGTCTTTCCTTGATGTTACAGGAGTTAGATTTCAAGGAAAAGATTCATTTTTAGTCCTGACATCTGAAAGACTGATCTGTGTTTATTTTAAGTCTGATGTGATTATTGGGAAAAACTTTGAAGTTTCTCTGATCCTAGATTACACCCATATAAATAAATTTTCTATTGCGCCCCAAAGTGGAATTATTGTTACAGACAAAAACAGTGATTTTAATATGTATTTTGTCCAGCCAGAAAAAGGTCGAGAATTTTTAGAGTCTCTCAAAAACTTAGGGATTAAGGTTGAAACCCTCACACTTATCCCTTCTGACAAACATGAGAAAAAATTGCTCTTTCAGGGCATTGCTGGGTTCATAGTCATAGTCGCTCTAGTTGGTAGCTGCACTTACAATGCAATCACTCAACCTAAATCTACCAATTCTGGCGCAAACGCAGAAGAGATTGAAAAATGTTTGAAGAAATACATTCAAGGCGATACTGTAGAGAAGCATGAAATCGAAGAAGCTTATAGGAAATGCTCTCCTTGAAGCTGTTGAGTCAAATTATCAACAGGTAATTTCAATCATGTGCCACGATCGCTGCAAGGACGTGAAAGAGCGATGCGATCGCACAACGGAACACCCAAAAATCACCCTTTTCCTTGGCGGAATTGCTTAATTTGAGCGATCGCGTCTTCTAAGGTAATGCCATCCAAAAGCGAATCGCGATCGCGCGTGTAATCTCCACTGCCCTGGTCAAACTGCTGCAAAAAACGTGCCATTCCCACCGCACCTAACGCCTGCACCAAAGCCTCAATGCCAATCTGCCGTAATTGCGCTGGACTCAACTCATGGGTTTGCATCAGTCATCACCTCCAAAAGCCATCTCACTGGATTGACTACCTTCACTTGTAACATGTTTGAATGCCGTCCTGCCCAACGTATCATTCGATCATCCGTCGTCAGCAGTGCTGTTGCGCAGCCGATCTCAGCACAAGCTAAATGTAACGCATCAAACGTCCCCACCCCCTGCTGAATAAATACACCCGCTCGAACCTCAATGGATTCATCTACAGTAACTTGCAGAGTTGCTAGATCAGCAAATGCCCGAAGCTGAGATTTCCGCTCTGCATCACGAGTTTGGTTAATCTCAAGCGCGATCGCCTAACTTCCTACCAACTGCCATTCACCACGCTGACAGCGACCTAAAATCAGCAAAACTGCCTCTGATTCCAACCGAACCCGTTCCTGAGTTTGATCATCAAACGGGCGATTCAAGCAACATACATCCAAATAGATCAGCACACTCATTGATTCGAGGCTAGTTAAGCTGACCTTATTCTATGACGTGGCCGGGAGTTAAAGGTTTGATTTCAACCTGCTACGTAACATTAATCGACATTTATTAGCATCGGGTAATTTCAAGCATCTGCCACGATCGCTGCAAGGACGTGAAAAAGCGATCGCCGCGATCGCTCCCAACATCATCGCCCTCCCCCGTACGATCGAACCAACCGAACCATTCCAAAAAGGCTGGCTCCAACCAAGGTTTGTCTAAATTGTTAAAATCTAGAACAAACAGCCTAAAACTGCGCTGGCCATATCTCCAGGAGCTAAAACTATGGTTGCAGCCAAAGACACCGCCCGCCACTTCACCCCCGAAGAATACTTCGCTTGGGAAGAAAAGCAGCTAGAGAAACACGAACTGATTGACGGCCAAGTCTATGCCATGACCGGTGGTAGCATCAATCATGGCCGCATTGCCATCAAGCTAACTGCTCTATTTGACAGTCACTTAACAAATAGCGCCTGCATTGTTGGCAACTCCGATATAAAAGTCAATATTCTGAACGCCAACAACTACACCTACCCCGACGCCAGCGTCACCTGCGACGATCGCGACAAAACCACCACCCAATACATCACCTACCCCTGCCTCATTGTTGAAGTTCTCTCCCCCAGCACCGAAGCCTACGATCGTGGTGGAAAATTTCGCCTATATCGCCAAAACCCCATGCTGATTGACTATGTGTTAGTTAGTTCCACCAGCATCGAAATAGACTTGTACCACAAAAATGAAGCAGGCGACTGGGTAATCACTAACTACCAGGCAGGCGACACCATTGAACTCAAAAGCATTAACTTGAGTTTTGCGATCGAACAGATCTATCGCGGTTTAACCCTCACCCCAGAACCCGAATCCGTTTAAACTTCAACTCGCCGATCGCAAAACGGAACACTCAAAAATCACCCTTTTCCTTAGCGGAATTGCTTAATTTGAGCGATCGCGTCTTCTAAGGTAATGCTATCCAAAAGCAAATCGCGATCGCGCGTGTAATCTCCACGGCCCTGGTCAAACTGCTGCAAAAAACGCGCCATTCCCACCGCACCTAACGCCTGCACCAAAGCCTTAATGCCAATCTGCCGTAATTGCGCTGGACTCAAATACAAGTAAGCTATGCACTGAATCCTCTGCATTGAGATGATCTGAATCATTTCGGGGCAAAAACTGGATAATTTGTCTATCTTAAATTCAGTTTTACCACGCCCCCTATGATCTTTCGAGCAGACGATTCCACAGCAGCCCTCAAGCGCAAAGCCTCCATTTTCATCCTAACAGTCATGGCCTTAGCAGGACTATTGGCAACCGTTCTCCACGCCTTTGAACCCCAGCCCCACCTCCTATCCAGAATCATTCCGCCCGCCAGTGCTATCTTTTGCTTCGGCCTTTTGCTATACCTGCTGAAAGTGCCTCAGCAACTCCCCCTCGTCATCAAACTCACATTGGGCTGGAGTTGCTTAATTTTTCTACTCCCAGAATACTTCTTTGTCATTGATGCTTGGATACATCCCGATCGCCGTTTAGTGGATAGTTTCCCACCTATTTCCTCAGGACTGTTTCTGCTAATTTCCGGAATCGTCGTCTTTCTTCAACCCCATCGCGCTATCCAACTTGCGATTGCACTATGGATAACGATCGCAGCACCTGTCGTCATCTATTTTAGTTTCCATTTGCCAGAACTATCTACTCCCCGTGGCATTGACTTAATGATTACCCTTCTGCCTTCCATGGCGATTAACTTTACATTACTTCTGTTTTACTCCCAGCTTCAGGATGCCGTTGTCAAACTTTATCTAGAGCGATTACATTTCAAGGAAGTCGCCGAAAAAGATGGACTCACCGGTATCTTTAACCGTCGAGCGGGTGAAAAATTCCTGCAAACCTTGCTCGATCAGGCGGAAGCGTCGATCGGCATCATCCTCTGCGATGTCGATCACTTCAAACAGGTGAACGATCGCTATGGTCATTTAGTCGGAGATCGGGTGCTACAAGCGATCGCCCATTGTTGCCAAACCCATTTGCGGAAACAGGATATCTTCAGTCGCTGGGGCGGCGAAGAATTTTTAGTCGTCGTGCCTGGAGAAACTGCAACGGAATTGCTACACCTGGCAGACCGGCTGAGAATGGTTATCGCCAATCACCCCATCCCGGAGGTTGGCCATGTCACAGCATCCTTTGGAGTCGCCGTCTTGCAACACCAAGAAACCCTCGCGCAATTGTTTGACCGGGCAGACCAAGCCTTATACCAAGCAAAAAGACTGGGGCGCGATCGTGTGATGCTGGCCCCAGCCTCTCAACCCGTTACCAGCGATCGATCGCTGCGTTAACTCACCGCTGCATTCACGAACGGCGACTCGGTATAACTGCTAGCTGTTTTAGCCGTTAAAAATAATCCTGCAACGCTTTCACCGCTAGGGTTTGGGATTGCATCGATCGAATCGCCGCCGCCGTTGCCTTAGCCCCCGCGATCGTCGTCACGATGGGGATTTTATACATCAGCGCCGCCCGCCGAATCGTGCGCCCATCGGATTGGGCCTCTTCCCCAGAGGGTGTGTTGATAATCAACTGGATTTGCCCGTTCTTGATCCAATCCAGTACATGGGGCCGTCCCTCGTGGAGTTTATAGACCAACTCCACTTCCACACCGTGCTCCTTCAACACTTGACGAGTTCCGCTGGTGGCCACGATCTTGAAGCCCAGATCGATGAACTCCTGCACCACCGACACCACCAGCCCTTTGTCCCGGTTATTGGTGGATACAAACACCATGCCTTCCCGAGGCAAGCGTTGACTCGCACCCAACTCCGCCTTCGCGTAGGCCGTCCCAAAATTACTATCGATGCCCATGACTTCGCCCGTCGATCGCATCTCCGGCCCCAGAATGGTATCCGTTCCCGCGAATTTTTCAAAGGGCAACACTGCTTCCTTCACCGAGATATGGGTCGGAATAATTTCCGATGTAAAATCCAATTCCGCTAGCGTTTTCCCCGACATGATCCGCGCTGCTAACTTAGCCAAGGGTTTTCCGATCGCTTTAGAAACAAACGGCACCGTTCGAGAGGCGCGGGGATTGGCTTCTAGGATGTATACCTGTTCCCCTTGCACGGCGAACTGGATATTCATCAAGCCCACGACTTTCAGAGCTTTGGCCAGTTGCACCGTCCAAGTACGAATTTGCGTCAGCACGCTCTCGGGCAACGACACCGTCGGAATGGAACAAGCGGAATCCCCCGAGTGAATCCCCGCCTGTTCAATGTGCTCCATGACGCCCCCGATTACCACCTGACCCGTCGCATCGGCGATCGCGTCCACATCCACCTCGATCGCGTTTTCTAAAAACTTATCGATCAAAATCGGGTGATCCGGCTCCACCTGTACGGCGTAAACCATGTAGCGTTCCAATTCCGCATCGGAATAGACAATCTCCATAGCCCGACCGCCCAGCACATAACTAGGCCGCACCACCACCGGGTAACTAATCCGGTTGGCCACTTCCCGCGCTTCCTCGTAACTGCGGGCGAGGCCGTTGGCGGGCTGCTTGATGTCCAACTCCCGCAGAATTCTTTCAAACCGCTCCCGATCTTCGGCAGTGTCGATCGAATCCGGTGAGGTGCCCAGAATCTTGGTTTCAACGGTTGCGGAATCGCTGGCTAAATATTCTTGCAACGGGACTGCCAACTTCAGCGGCGTTTGCCCCCCAAATTGGATAATCACACCCCTGGGATTTTCCGCTTCCAAAATGTTGAGCACATCTTCCTTGGTCAGCGGTTCAAAGTACAGGCGATCGCTGGTGTCGTAGTCCGTGGAAACCGTTTCTGGGTTGGAGTTGACCATGATCGTTTCATAGCCATCATCCTGTAAGGCAAAGGAGGCATGGCAACAGCAATAGTCAAACTCAATCCCTTGCCCAATCCGGTTTGGCCCCCCGCCCAGGATCATAATTTTGGGTTTATCGGACGGCAGCACTTCCGTTTCCGTTTCGTAGGCGGAGTAATAGTAAGGCGTCAGCGCTTCAAATTCCGCCGCGCAGGTGTCAACGGTTTTGTAGACCGGAATCACCCCGAGGGATTTGCGGTAGCTGCGGACTTCATCCTCGTGGGTGCCCGTCGCAAAGGCAATTTGCCGATCGCTAAAGCCCTGCCGTTTGATGGCGTATAGGGTGTCCTGATCGAGGCTGGTTAAGGCGGTCGATCGGAGGAATTGTTCCGTTTTCAGTAAATCCTGCAACTTATCCAGGAACCACAGATCGATCGCGGTTAATTCATGAATCTCCTCAACGGTCATCCCACTCAGCATGGCGTGGCGCAGGCTGAAGACGCGCTCCGGGTTGGGTGTCCGCAGGCTAGCCCGAATTTGTTCAATCGCTGGCAAGGTTTCCTCGCGATCGCAGCCCCAGCCAGCTCGCCCCGTTTCCAGCGATCGCAAGGCTTTTTGGAAGGACTCTTGGAACGTCCGCCCGATCGCCATCGCTTCCCCCACGGACTTCATTTGCGTGGTTAGGGTGGGCTGGGAACCGGGGAACTTTTCAAAGGCAAAGCGAGGAATTTTGGTGACGACGTAATCGATCGTCGGTTCAAAGCTGGCCGGGGTCTTTTTCGTGATGTCGTTGGGGATTTCATCTAACGTGTAGCCCACGGCTAACTTCGCCGCCATTTTTGCGATCGGGAATCCCGTAGCTTTCGAAGCCAAGGCCGACGATCGCGACACGCGCGGATTCATCTCAATCACAATCACTTCGCCCGTTTCAGGATTGACGGAGAATTGAATGTTCGATCCGCCGGTTTCGACGCCGATTTCGCGAATGATTTTAATCGAGGCATCCCGCAGGCGTTGGTATTCCTTGTCCGTTAGCGTTTGCGCTGGTGCAACAGTGATGGAGTCGCCGGTGTGGACGCCCATGGGATCAAAGTTTTCGATCGAGCAGATAATCACCACGTTATCGGCTAAATCCCGCATCACTTCCAGTTCGTATTCCTTCCAGCCCAGCAGCGATTTTTCAACTAGAATCTGCGAAACGGGGCTGGCGTCTAACCCGGACTGGGCGATCGCTTCGTATTCCTCTTGGTTGTAGGCAATACCGCCGCCGGTGCCCCCGAGGGTAAAGGCTGGACGAATAATCAACGGATAGCTACCAATTTCCTGGGCGATGCGCTTGGCTTCTTCCATCGTTTCTGCCAAGCCGGAGGGACAGACACCGACGCCAATCCGTTCCATGGCCTCTTTAAAGAGCTTGCGATCCTCCGCCATTTCGATCGCGGGCAGTTTCGCGCCAATCAGTTCAACGTTATAGCGATCGAGCACCCCACTCTTAGCTAGGGTAACGGCAAGGTTTAAGGCGGTCTGTCCCCCCATGGTGGGCAGGAGGGCATCGGGGCGCTCCTTGGCAATGACTTGCTCCACCAGTTCGGGCGTTAGGGGTTCGATGTAGGTACGATCGGCAGTCTCCGGATCCGTCATGATCGTAGCCGGATTGGAGTTGATGAGAATGACCTCATATCCTTCATCCCGCAGTGCTTTACATGCCTGCGTCCCCGAATAGTCAAACTCGCAAGCCTGTCCAATCACGATCGGGCCCGAGCCAATTAACAGGATCTTTTTGAGGTCATTACGACGCGGCATGGCAATTAATCTTGAGGTGCAGAAATCCAAACTATTGTAAGGGATGAGGGGCTTTCTAAAAGAGCCGACCCAAGGAAGAGTTCTGGAGAAATTCTAAAGGAACGGCAAGCTGAAATGCTCCTCCTAGGGGACAACCTATCCAGGTCAGTCTAGGTAGTGAGCCATGTCAGAATTAGCTGATAAGTCGTCAGCATTCGCTGATAGTCTAGGCAGTTGCTGATAGTCTAGGCAGTTGCTGATAGTCTAGGCAGTTGCTGATAGTCTAGGCAGTCGATCGCGACTATTGCGCCACCAATTGTGCTGTTAGGTGTGACATCAGTCATCCTTCCATTCACCCTTTGGGTTCTGGAATCGACGCGAGTCTACGGGTTGCTGCGATCGTGCCTAGAGGGGACTTTCCCCCGTTGGCGTAAATTTTATTCCTTGAGGGTTGGCGGTTTTCCCCAGGGCTTTGGCGGCACCTTGGTTGCGGGAAACGGAGACGCCCTTGGCATTCCCTGAGTAAACAATGATTTCCTTCTGCCCAGACCAGGTTTTCTGGGTTCCCTTAGGCAAGGTTGCCGAGGTTTCGACCTTGCCATCCACTTCCACTTCCACCCAACTGTCGTCTGTCACATTGAGATTCACCGTGACGGCTCCGGGTTGGGGGGCGGCGGATGGGCTAGCGGCAGCTTGAGGACTGGCGGCAGCTTGGGGGGCTGGCGTGGTCGAAGTTGCGGCGATGGTTCCCGATCGCCCGTCGGTGATTGGTTGGGGGCTTGGGCTGGGAGCCGGGGGAACGGTCGTTGCCCCACTAGGACTGGCGGGTTCGGGGGTGGGCGTCCGGTTTTGGGTGAGCAGGAATACCATACTGCCCAGGAGAACTACCCCTAAAATTCCGGCCAACACCGGCAGTCGCCAATTGGGCCTGTCAGAGGGGGTGTTCAGCGATCGCGTCCAAGAACTCGGCAAATCCTGGAGCATTGTGCTGGAACTAGCGATCGGTTCAGCGGTAGGTGCAGAAGAATTGGAGCGATCGCCGACGGTTGAAGCGTTGCGAGGGGTCGCGTTCGAAGGGCTAGTTTCCACCCGCCGGGTCGGATTGGGCACAGAAGACTGGACAGGAGCTTGGATCAAAGGCTCAGCAGGACGGGCAGTGACAGGTTGCGAGTAGGTGACGACGGGATTGGGAATGCTACTGGTGGTCTGTTCCAGCGGAAATTCATGGGAAATGGCGGTACCATCCAGCCCAACCAAATCGGCATAGCGTTTGATAAACCCCTGAACAAAAATGGGTTCCGGCAGCTTGTAGGTCTCTGCTGCCTCCAATGCCTTCAAGAGCCGCAGCGGAATGTAAGTCTTAGTAGAAATCTCATTCAAAGAAATTCCCTGAGCTTCTCGGGCTTGGATGAGCTTTTCTGCGATCGCTTTGAGTGTTTCTGCTGCAAACTTGTCCACTGCTTTCTCTCCCTAAGCCGATACACCAACACCCTGAAAATTTCTGCCTGAATACCCTATTTCTAAAGACCTTAGCAATGCGATGGAACGTTCATCAAGCCAGTCTTCACCTTCATCAAGCCAGTCTTCACTTTGCTGAATGAATCCAGGGATGGCTGAATTTAGGGGTGTGATTACGCAGGCTAGAACATCTTTGGGAAATCGCAAGAAATTCTCAGGTTGCCCACGAATCTATGGGACAGTTTACAGGGTCAAGAGGCGGATGAGAACACTCTCTGTGGAGATCTCAAGGGAAGATGGGCCGTGTTAATTGCAGCTAATCTAGCCCCCCAGCCACTCTGCAACCAATTCCGGTTGCTTTTTCGTGGCAAAAACTTTGATGGCGTGATAGCTGACTTTTTCCCGCAGGCGGTAGACCTGCTTGATGGGCATATTGAGGGCTTCGGCAATGGTTTCCTGAGTTTTTCCCTGCAAGTATAATTTCAGCCATTCAGAGGCTTCCGGGCCAACTTTTTCATCGAGGTAGGCAGCCAAGTTATCCACCACCGCTTCCCGAATTTCCTGCTGTTGGGCTTGGGCTTGGGCATCTTGATATTCGCTAATGGCTTGGCCATCCAATAGGCTAACGGATCCGTCAGCATCATCTGGATTGACCTCTTCAGACACCAGACGGATAAAGTCGGCGGTGGGCACTTGGGTCATGCCGCCCCGCTGCGATCGGCGCAGATAGTTGACAAAGCGATACATCAGCAAGGGCTGGTTGCGGATGGGGCGCAGGCAATATTCTTCAGTCGCGGCAAGTACCAAGGCATTCCGTAGCCGGGGATCGGGGGTGCATTGGCTGATCCAAGCAGTTTGCTGTTGCAGATAGGAGTCCTGCTGCATTAACTCTTGAATCACTTCCTGCAATACATCCACCACCGTCCGCTGCCGATCGCGGGAGAGGGAAATCCAAGTCTTAATTTTATTGCGTAGTAAAAATAAGCCGCTGAGGCGTTGGATCAGATTGCGATAGGCCCGTTCAGGGGAGGCGTTGAGATAGCGATCCCGCAGGATGCGATAGCGATAATCCATTGCTTGGCGGGCAATGTCTAATTGGGTATGACTAAAGGTATCGAACTGCTCTTGGTTTTCTCCCAGTAACCAGGACACAATGGCCCCATGGGCATTTGCTTGGCCCGGTAAATCTGTCTGCAACTGCGATCGCCATTCCTGCGCTAACTTGCCTGCTAGAGTCATGGTTCACTGTCCTTCCATTCCCGCTTAACTTTAGAGTGTGCCGCACTTCGTCAATTTCACACACTTACCCGTTCGGGTAATCTCATTTCTCCGATTGTTTGGTAGCTCCAGCTAACTAGGTATATGGCTGTTGTCAACGTGGTTATGCAAAGGAGGAATGCAAATGCGGGGGGGCAAATGCAGGGATGTCAATGCAAGGGGGGATGCAGGGACGCCAATACAGGGACATTAGAGGAGACTCCAACGAACTAATTGTGAAGTTTCACAACAAATCGGGGGATCTACTGATGCTGAGTGTAGGTATCGTAGGACGACTGCACTCAGCTAGTCAGTGATCTCATCCCACTCGCAGACTGATCCCACAGGCTGATTCCCCAGACTGATTCCAACGCTTCCAACCATTCCTATCGCTTCCCGCCATTGCCAGCCATTCCCAATACTTCCCGCCCTTCCCGAGGCGGCTAGAGCCTTTAGGGACGTGAAGCATCGGCTGGGGCCACGGAGTTGTTCTAACCCATCACGCTTGTCGAAAAGACGTCGCGAGTTGCTCAAGAGTTGCGGTTAAGTTGCCCAACTGTTCCAGCGTAGTTTGGTGGGTCATGGTGAGATTCTCCACCTCCTCGCTGAGGGCAAAAATTTGATACCCCTGTTGCTGAACTTGCTGGGCCATTTCCTCCACGCGGGCGGCCAAACAGTCTACTGTCTCGGTGGTGGCTAAGACAGCCTCACCAATTTCCAGGACGATCGCCTCCAAGCGCGCTAATGGGGTTTCCTCTGCGGGCGTTGGGGGGCGATCGGAGGTCATGGGTTCCAAGTCTTTTGCTGCTTCCATTGTTCCGCTGAACCTATACTGAGATCCGTTTTGGGGGCACGTACTGGGGTACGTCTCTTGCGGCTGTATGACTTGTATTCTGCCGTTTCCTATCGGTTCTTGCATAGCCCTCCACCCAACTCAAAGGTTCAAGGCTTATGGGGTGACACTAGAGGCGAGGCCATGGCGACTTTGGTGCCAAGCCCAGGCATGGGTCAAAATTTGTTTCAAGTCCGCATATTTGGGCTGCCAACCCAAAAGGGTTCTGGCTCGATCGCTACTGCCGACTAGGGCCGGGGGATCTCCGGGGCGACGATCGTGCTCCTCCGCAGGAATGGGCTGTCCAGTCACGGCCCGAGCGGTTTCAATCACTTCCCGCACAGAAAACCCGTTACCATTGCCCAGGTTAAACCGATCGCTCGCGCCACCCTGAAGTAGATATTCCAAGCCCAAGACGTGGGCATCGGCGAGATCGCTAACGTGAATGTAGTCCCGGATGCAGGTGCCATCGGGGGTGGGATAGTCGGTGCCAAAAATAGACACGGAAGGCTGGCGACCTAATGCCGTCATCAGAACCAAGGGGATCAGGTGCGTTTCCGGCTGATGATCTTCCCCCAGTCGGCCCTGGGGATCGGCCCCGGCAGCGTTGAAATACCGGAAAGCGACCGATCGTAAATCATAGGCGCGATCGAAATCGGCCAGTATCCGTTCCACCATCAGCTTCGTCGCTCCGTAGGGATTGATGGGGGATTGGGGATGATTTTCAGGAATTGGGACTTCGGCGGGCACACCATAGGTGGCACAGGTGGAAGAAAAGACAAATTGCTTGATATTGGCGGCAACCATCGCCTCCAGTAAGGTCAAGGTGCCCAAGACGTTATTGCGGTAGTACTTGTCGGGGTGACTGACGGATTCCCCCACGTAGGCATAGGCCGCAAAGTGCATGACGGCAGCGAAATCATGGGTTTGAAACAATTGATCCAGCAAGGCCCGATCGTTGGTATCACCCACGACCAGTTCTACTTGAAGAACTTCTTTGACCAGGTCGGCGTGCCCGTAGACCAAATTGTCCAAAACGACGACTTCATAGCCAGCTTGCTGTAGAGCTAAGACTGCATGGGATCCGATGTAGCCTGCTCCACCCGTGACCAAGATTTTGGCTGGTTGTTTCACGATATTCACGCTCTTTAACTCCCCACAAGACTGAATAACACCTTCGGGATCTCTGAGAGGAGACCCCAGCTAGATTGATCTTCCAGCCTAGGATGCCAAATCTGGAATCACGCTTAAGTCTGGAATTACGCTAAGTCTGGAATTACGCTAAGTCTGGATACCCGTGCAATCAATCTATAGAATCCCTAACTTACTTTTGCAAATCTTGAAAAATCCAGAACAACAAAATCGCAAAAAACGCGATCGCTACGATTAACGTCATTCTGTGCTTCTCCTTGTGAGTTAACTAGATGGGTTGACTTTCAGTGAATTAACTAATGAATGGACTGGGCCAATTCACTGAATGAATTACCTGGGGCCATTCACCCGGTGCGTTCGTTAATCTAAACAAACGTTAAGGACAGGTTCAACATTCTAGGGAACCTTTTTCCCAACCGCTTGCCTCATCCCAATGGGATGGAACCTAAGTAGGCTAGCTCAAAAGGTGGCTTTTGGCATCAAAGAGATTGGGGGGGCAGTGCAGAAGATTAATAGGTGAACCCCAAAAAAATCGTGCGTTTCGCAATTCTTGCTGTAGCATACTCGCTAACTCAGACAGTTTTGAGGGGTGAATTTTCACCTAACCCAATTTTTCTGATGCGTCACAAAAGCCCGTGCTTGGCTCAAAAGCGTCAAGGTTATCAAGCTTTAATGACATGAACTGCTACTGATATGGACTGCTACGCTGCGGTGCTTCCAGGATTAGGGGGGACGATCGTCCAACGTTGGGGGTCAGGTCTGCTTCTGCTTGAGAGGCTCTACCAGTTGCGATAGTCGGCTTTGCTAGGGCGTAGTTTATGCAAAATTTGGCAAGACCCACACAGCGCGAGGATTATCACAGCAACTAAGGGAATGACTCAATGCTTCTATTGGTGACTGATGTATTTCTACTCTTAACCCAGGTTCTTCTGTGGATTTTGGTGGCGCTAGCAGCTCGCTTTGTTCTCCTCAAAGCGCTACCCAAGGCTTTTTTGGGTGGATTGGTACTAGTGCTACTGGTGGTGGTTGCGGCACTGACCTTTTTTAAAGGTGCGCCGGAACAGGGCCTGTTAGGGGATATTTGGCAGATTATCTCCCTGCTGTTTAACCCCCTAGGTTTAATTCTGGTTTTTCTGGCGATCGTTTGGCGAGACGCGGAAAATAAAGGCGTTAATGCAACGTCCAAGTGGTTACTGCGCATTGCAGTGGCGGCATTAATTCTATTTAGTTTGCCGGTATTTGCGAACTTTGTGGCCCAGCGGACAGAGTTGGAAGCGATCCAGATTTCGCAACCCGATGTACCAGCTTTGCCCGCAGGTGCGCAGCGGGTGATTGTGCTGATGGGGCAAAATACGACGCGACTGAAGTTGCGGCCCCGTACAGAAGCGCCTCCCACTGGCCAAAGCAATCCCGAGAAAAATGCAATTTTTGGACCTCCAGAACAAATTTCTGAAGGCCGATTTAGCTTGCTAGCCAATCAGCCGGTTCAACTGACGGAACAGGGCGATCGCATTCTCTATGCAGCGCAACTCTATCAATCGGAGCGGTTCAATTCGCCGGTCATTATTGTGAGTGCGGGACCGCGTCCGGGGCGATCGAAGAAAGAGGGCGATAACGCTGACAATATCTCGGAAGCCAGCGATATCAACCGATTACTGCAAAGTCAGTTTGGCATTCCCGGTAGCGCGATTATTCAGGACAATGACAGCACCTCTGTGATTGAGAGTGCGCAAAATACCCGTAAGATTCTGGAAAATCGGCGTATTAACTACGGGGGGCAGGTGATGGTCGTCACCTCCGCGATCGAAGCAAGTCGAACGGCTTTGACGTTCTCTAGTGAATTGGGACAAACGGGACAAAATGTTACCGTGATTTCCCGCCCCACGGATTTCTACACCATTCCACCTAAGGGTTCAATTACCCAACGGGCTAAAGGCCGTGACTTAATTGAACGTAATCTGATGGTAGCGGACTTCCTGCCTAGCATGGATGCGCTCAACATCAGTACTAAGGTGGTGGGAGAATCACTAACGTCGCTCTACTACTTCCTGAGAGGATGGGTTCGTCCCTTAAGAGCGGGCTAGGATTGTCAGTCCAGGTGCATCGAGTTCATCATCTCGTCATCGCAGCAGTTTAGTCATTCCTAGCAAGGGGAATCTCTTCGGAGGTTCCCTTCGTTCTTTTCGAGCACGATCGCACGGCAGCCCACCATCAACCTTTGCTATCTTGGTCAAAGACTTGTGGTCAAAGACTTGTAGTCAAAGACTTATGGTCAAAGACTTGTGGTCAAAGACTCATGGTCAAAGACTTTTTACACCCCATTCTGGACTGGTCCCATGCCCGTTACGCTTCAGCACTTTGCCCAATGGAAACAGCAAGGACGACGGATTACGGCGTTAACTGCTTGGGATTACGCGATCGCACAGATTTTGGATCACGCTGAAGTCGATTTAATTCTCGTGGGCGATTCCTTGGCGATGGTGGCTTTGGGGTACGAAACAACGCTGCCTGTGACGCTGGAGGAAATGCTGCACCATGCCAAAGCGGTACGTCGGGGGGTGAAGCATTCGTTTTTAGTGATGGATTTGCCGTTCCTGAGTTATCAGGAAGGTTGGCAGCAGGCGATGCGATCGGCGGGGCGGGCGCTCAAGGAAACGGGGGTTCACGCCGTCAAGTTGGAAGGGGGCTACCCGGAAATGGCGGATACCGTGGCGCGCTTGGTGCGGGCCGGGATTCCGGTGATGGGCCATGTGGGTCTCACGCCGCAGTCTGTAAGGCAGTTGGGCTTTAAGCAGCAGGGCAAGACGGATGTAGAAGGGGCAAGAATTTTGGATGAAGCGATCGCCCTAGAGCAGGCGGGGGCCTTTTCGATCATTCTGGAACACATTCCCGCTGATCTGGCTCAAACGATTACGGAAAAATTGTCGATTCCCACGATCGGCATTGGGGCCGGAGTGCACTGTGATGGGCAAGTGCTGGTAACGACGGATGTGTTAGGTATGGGGGCTTGGAAACCGCCGTTTGCTAAGTCCTATGTCAATTTACGGGACACGATCGGCCAAGCGGTGCAAGCTTTTTCAGAAGATGTGCGATCGCGGCAATTTCCGGCGGAGTGATGCCCAAAACGACTCTACTCCCCCGACACCCCCCGAAAGTGAATTCTCCGTCCCAGTACAGGGGATTTGTCAGGGACACTTTATATTCACAGAAGTTTATAGAACATATTCACAGAAGTTTATAGAACTCACATTAGGTTATTCAGATAACCAGCCCCAAAAGGTTGCCACCGTTAAGTTGAGGTGATTGGCAAAAGCAGGACAGGGCAAAATTTGCGCAGGTTCATCAAAGACGGTGAGTTGTTGCTGCGGCAGATAGACAAAAATGGTTTGCTCTGCGGGGTCAATTAACCAGCCCATTTGAGTGCCGTGATTAAGGCAATGCAGAATATTTTTAGTGACCTTGGTTTGGCTTTGATCTGGGGAAAGAATTTCGATCGTCCAGTCCGGCGCGATCGAAAAGGAATTGGCAATTTCCCCAGTTGGATCCCGTGGAATTCTTGCCCAAGAGAAGACTGAGACATCGGGCACGATCGAGCGTTCACCAAATGTACAGCGTAGCTCTGCAAAGGCTCGGCCTATTCGCTGCGATTTGAGACTGCTGTTGACGATCGTAGATAACTCAGTTTGAATAACGCTGTGTTTCCCTTGCGGCATCGGCTTTGGAAGCACTTGTCCATCAATGTATTCGCTGGCAGGTTTAGTTTCTGGCAGCTTCAGAAACTCCGTTAAAGTGATGGGCTTGGATGGAGACTGAACCATAGAGAAATCGATTGATACAGAATTGATTGATCACTGCTACAGATTCGATCCCCCCTGGCCCCCCTTCACAAGGAATGTGGCCAAGTTCTTTCAAAGTCCCCCTTATTTCTTTCAAAGTCCCCCTTATTAAGGGGGATTTAGGGGGATCTTATGGGATGCAATCACAAGTTGATTTGGTATGACATCGGCTCTAAGGAGCGAGATTGATCGAACGGTAATTGAGGGCCGACAAAAAACGCCATCCCTCTAGCGTAATGGCTTTTTTGAGGGATGGCGTGATTCGTTAGTGGGGGAGTAGAGCGGTGAGGGGATTACACCGAACTTGCAACTTTCTCAGCCCCCGCATTGGCTTCTGCGGTGTCCTTCTCCGAGGGGGGAACCACTTGCCAGAACTGCGGCAAGTAAGCCGACCAGTTAGCCAGAATTGCCTGGGCCTTGGGACTGCCGGTGCGATCGGCATGGGCTTGGATCAGACCCTTCAACTGGGCTTCACCTGCGGGGCTCATCACCCGTTGCACACTGACGATTTCCGGATTGACCTTGGCTTGGAAGCTGCCATCCTCATCTAAGAAGTAGGCCAAACCGCCGGTCATCCCTGCGCCCACGTTGCGGCCCACTTTACCCAGCACCACGATCGTGCCGCCGGTCATGTACTCACAGCAGTGATCACCCGTGCCTTCCACGACCGCCTGGGCCGCCGAGTTCCGCACCGCAAACCGTTCCCCAGCGCGGCCATTGGCAAACAGAGTGCCCCCCGTCGCGCCGTAGAGACAGGTGTTGCCGATAATGACGCTCTCTGCGGGGTCGAAGGTCGCCGCTGCGGGGGGATGGATGATGATTTCTCCACCGTGCATCCCCTTGCCCACGTAGTCATTGGCTTCACCGTCCAGGCGCAACGTCATACAGGGCAGGTTAAAGGCCCCAAAGCTCTGGCCCACCGATCCGGTGAAGTGGAGATTAATCTGTCCGCCAAAGCCGTTGTTGCCGTAGCGCTTGGCAATCACGCCCGCCACGCGAGAGGCGATCGTGCGATCGGTGTTGATCGCCTTAAACTGCTTCGTCACCGTTCCCTGCTGTGCGATCGCCGCTTGCAGATCGGCATCGGCCAGCATGTCGTCATCTAGCACGGGGCCATTGCTGTGAACTTCAGCGTGCTGCAACCAGGTGCGATCGCTGCGGGTATCGGGCAGGTTGGTCAGGAAGGACAGATCCAGCGCCTGGGTTTTGGCAATTTGCACACCTTCCCGTACCTTCAGCAGATCCGCCCGCCCGATGATGTCTTCCAGCTTGCGGTAACCCAGTCGGGCCAACAGAGAACGGACTTCCTCCGCCACAAAGATGAAGAAGTTGACCACATGCTCCGGAATGCCGTTAAAGCGCTTGCGGAGTTCTTCCTTCTGGCTGGCGACGCCGACAGGGCAATTGTTGGTGTGGCAAATGCGCGCCATGATGCAGCCCTCTGCGATCATCGCGATCGAGCCAAAGCCGAACTCTTCACCGCCCATGAGCGCCGCCATCACTACATCCCAACCAGTTTTGATACCGCCATCGACCCGCAGAGTGACGCGATCGCGCAGTTGGTTTTCCATCAGGGTGCGGTGCACTTCCGTCAGACCCAATTCCCAGGGACTGCCTGCATGCTTGATCGAGCTGAGTGGAGACGCACCTGTGCCGCCGTCATGCCCGGAAATTTGGATAATATCTGCGTTGGCCTTGGCCACCCCAGCGGCGATCGTGCCGATGCCCACTTCCGCCACCAGTTTGACGGAGACTTGGGCCAGCGGGTTGATCTGGTGCAGGTCATAAATCAATTGCGCCAAATCTTCGATCGAATAAATGTCATGGTGCGGCGGCGGGGAAATCAGCGTCACACCGGGCTTCGATCGGCGCAGCATGGCAATATAGGGGCTGACCTTGGGGCCGGGAAGTTGACCGCCTTCACCGGGTTTTGCCCCTTGGGCCAGCTTGATTTCGATCTGCTTGGCACTCATCAAGTACTCTGGGGTCACCCCAAAGCGCCCGGAAGCCACCTGTTTAATGGCGGAACTGGCGGTATCCCCATTGCGCAGGCCCTTCAGGTAGGGGAAGGTGGGCGAGACGCCATCCACCACATCATCCAGCACCTTAAAGCGCACGACATCTTCGCCACCCTCACCGGAGTTGGATTTGGCTCCGAGGCGGTTCATGGCGATCGCCAGCACTTCATGGGCTTCCCGTGACAGGGCACCCAGGGACATACCGCCCGTGGCAAAGCGATGGCAGATATCCGCCGCTGACTCGACTTCGCTGATGTCGATCGGGGTGCGATCGCTGGTGAAGTCCAGCAAATCGCGTAAAGCCGTCAAAGGCCGCTCTTCCAAATACTTCTGGTACAGGGCGTAGTGGTCGTAGCTCTTCTGATCGACCGCCTTGTGCAGATACTTAGCCATTTCCGGGCTGTTCATGTGGTACTCGCCACCGGGACGGTACTGCACAAAACCGTAGTTTTCCAGTTTCTTCCCGCTCAGTTCAGGGAAGGCTTTGCTGTGGAAGGAGAGGGTTTCGTTGGCCAAATCCGCCAAGGTCAGGCCCCCCAAGCGGGAAGCAGTGCCATTGAACGCCGTATGCAGCAGGTCGCCGCCAATCCCGATCGCCTCGAAGATTTGTGCCCCATGGTAGCTAGCCAAGAGAGAAATTCCCATTTTGGAGAGAATTTTAAACAACCCATCCTGCACAGCTTTGCGGAAGTTGGATTGGGCTCCGGTGAGGCTAACCGACTTCAGCTTGCCCGTTTCCATCAACTTCTGGGTCTTGCCATCATGCCACCAGTGGCGCACGGCTTCCAGCGCCAGGTAAGGACAAACAGCACTGGCTCCATAGCCGACCAAGCAAGCAAAGTGGTGGGTGCTCCAAGCCTGGGCGGTATCGGCCACCAGGGAGGCTTTCATGCGCAACCCTTGGCGGATCAAATGGTGGTGCACAGCGCCCACAGCTAGCATGGGCGGAATGTAGCTGGTTTCCGCATTCAACTGCGCCGCTTGGCCCTGGGGATTGGCCCGATCGCTGAGGATCAGAATTTCTGCCCCCGCTTGCACCGCTTCCGCCGCCTTTTGGCAGAGGGCTGCCACCGCCTGCTTCAGTCCGGCGGGGCCATCGGTGATGCTGTATAGCGTAGACAATGTGGCGGTTTGGAAGCCAGACTGACGCACCCCCTCCAGTTCCGCATCCCCCAGGACCGGGGTTTCCAGGAACAGTTGCTTGGCGTGCTCCGGTGTCGCTTCCAGCAGGTTATGCCGTGCCCCCAAACTCATGGACAGGGACATGACGAGGTTTTCCCGCAGGGGGTCGATCGCTGGGTTGGTCACCTGGGCAAACCGTTGCTTGAAGTAGTCGTACAACAGGCGCGGCTTGGACGACAGCACAGCCAACGGCGCATCATCCCCCATACAGAAGGTGGGTTCTTTGCCCTGGGCTCCCATTTCGTTGATGATCATGTCCACATCTTCCGCCGTGTAACCAAAGGCGGTTTGCAGACGCAGTAGGTCAGCTGCTTCGTAGGTGCGGCTGTCTGCGAAGGGTTGCAGTTGCAGGGTCTGGCGATTTTGCCGTAACCATTCACCGTAGGGGCGTTCGCTGGCGACTCGCTGCTTCAGTTCCCAGTTCTTCAAAATTTCCTGGGTTTCCAGATCGACAGCAATCATTTGGCCAGGGCCAAGGCGACCTTTCTCAATGATGTCTGCTTCCGGCAGATCCACCACACCAGCTTCCGAAGCCACCACAATGTAGCCATCGCGGGTAATGGCGTAGCGGGCCGGTCGTAGGCCATTACGATCGAGGGTGGCCCCGACTTTTTTACCATCGCTGAAGACTAGCAACGCAGGGCCGTCCCAGGCTTCCTGAATGCCGCTGTAATATTCGTAAAAGTCTGTAATTTCGGGATGTTCCAGCAGATCCGGCTGGTTACGGAAGGCTTCCGGCACCATCACCATCAGTGCTTCCATGGGGCTGCGGCCACAACGTACCATCAGTTCCAGCACGTTATCCAAGGTGGCGGAGTCGCTGTTGTTCGGATCGACGATCGGTTTGAGATCCACCATGCGATCGTCCCAGGTTTCATGGGCCAGATCCGCTTCCCGCGCCACCATCCAATTGATGTTGCCCAGCAGGGTGTTAATTTCGCCGTTATGACCCACTAACCGCATGGGTTGCGCCAAGGGCCACTTGGGCATGGTGTTGGTACTGAAGCGGCGGTGATAGACGGCAAACGTTGCGGTGTAGGCCGGATTGGCTAAATCTCGGTAAAACTCGCCCAAGACCGCCGATCGCACCATGCCTTTGTAAATAATGCGTCGGTTGGAGAAGGAACAGAAGTACAGTTCCGTCAAGCCAGCGGCCTTAGCTTGTTTTTCAATGCGCTTGCGGCACAGGTACAGCACCCGTTCCAAGTCATCACCCGTTTGACCGGCGGAGACAATCACCTGTTCGATCTGGGGTTGATTGTCCCGTGCTTGAATGCCGAGAACCTCTGGCTGGACAGGTACCAAGCGCCACCCCACCAGGGTTAAGCCTTCCTCCGCCACCACTTGCTCCGTGATCTGGCGGGCTTGGGCGGCTTGGGCGGCATCCTGGGGCAAAAACACCATGCCGACGCCCGTATTTTGAATCGTCAGGGAGCCTTTACCGGCTGCTAGACTCCATTGATTCAGGATTTCCCAGGGCATACTGGTCATGACCCCGGCCCCATCACCGGAATCTTGGTCTGCACTACATCCGCCGCGATGTTCCATGCAGCCTAGGGCAACCAAGGACTTCTGCACTAGATCGTGGCTGCTTCGACCCTGCCGATCGGTAATGAAACCAACGCCACAGGCATCCCGTTCTTCCACTAGCCAGCGTTGGCCTTTGTATCCACTCAAAGATAAATCCAGTGGAGCATTTAAATTTGAACTTGCGTTACCCATGACATGGCTCATTTCGTTCATTTCACCGAAAAGTTAAGGATTAGGCTTTTACATTCCTAGACAAACTATCCAGAATCAGCGGCATCCTGAATGAAACTAGGGCTATAAAAGGTTGACAGGGATCTTTTAAAAATGGCAGCTAAGGTGCCTTCTACCGGTTGACTGGGACTATCAGGTGAGCATCATTCCTCGATCGGGAACGTGACCTGAATACTCGGTTCAGCAGGAGTGGGGCCGGTTATCGCGAGCCTGCTTGAAGAACTTCCCTCGGATCGTGCAGCCAAAATAAATCGATCGGTCGCAACTTTCTAGGGAGTGCGATCGAACCACTGAAGCTTCTACTCTGTGCCAAACAATTCACGGAGTTTCCCCAATTCAGCCTTGAGAAAAAGCTTTGATCTACTTTGATCCACTAAGTCTCTACAAACAAAGAAGTCTCTACAAACAAGTCTCTACAAACAGACTCATCCTGAAACAATCACCCAATTGACCAGTCTGTGCGCCTCAATGGGGTCACTTTGGAAATACCTAATACCTAGGCTACCCAAAACTAATCAAGGCACAGAGACAGGGGCTAAAAGTAGCTAACTTTAGCCCACACCATCATCTCCCAAACCCGTGGCCTAGCGCAATTGGGGAGTGTTGGTTGACAGTTGAGGGAAATCCATCTCAGACCCAGGAAAATGAATTTCAATATCCTCATCTTAAGGAGTCAGAGTAGAGCATTCTATAAAATAAATCACCCTCTGACAATCCCTTGCCGTGGGTTTGTGTGGTGGATAGGCCATAGTGGGTTCTCCATCATTGGTCGTACCACAGGTGATTCTCAAAAGACGATTGATAGACAACGATTTTCAATCTTTCTCGTAATCGCTTGCATAATGTTTAGGTTTCACAATGTTTTTTTCGGTGTAGCGTTGAAGGACGTGTTGGGGCCTGGGCGATCGTTGAACGGTGTGGTAACTGGATAGTGCACGCTGGATAGCGAGGTTGAGGCTGCTGTCTTGGATGACAATGGACTCGGATCAAGCCTGCAAGCGGTTGCTGTTGTTTAAACACTTGCTGTTGTCTAAACACTTAACTGTTGTCTAGAAACCGTGCTGAGTTGTCTAGAAGCAGCGCTGGCCTAGGGCCGACGATCGTGTCAAAACGTCCACAGATGGGTGATGTTCTCAGGAAATCCAGCAGGAAACACCGTAGTCAGGAGACAGCGCGTCAAAAAGCAGCGCGTCAAAAAACAGCACATCAAAAACAACAGTCATCAACAAGCGTGGATAGGCTTTGTAAGGAGTGGGGCATGAACTTAAATCAGGGACAGTCTAGGCAAACCTTCTCCCTCAAAGGGTTGGGGACAACAATACTCGTCATCGGGCTGGGAATCGGGACAGCTTTACCAGCCTTGGCGGTTCCGCCCAAGCCCCCGAGCTTAGAACAACCGCCCTCGGCTCCTACCCCCAATGCGCCAATGCTGAGATCCCAAACGAATCCATCCTGGATACAGGGGCGGCAAATTTTGCTCAATGGTCGAACATTTAATGCTGCTTGGGGCCAATGGCAAACCTCGACAGGCAATCGCATCGCCCTTTCGGAAGGAGCATTAATGCAGCTAATCGGACTGCGTTTTCTCAGTACCGAAAATCTTGGGCAGCAGCCGATCGACTGGTTTGTAGACCCCCAGCGCCCCCCGGCTCCGCTGCCGGTGCAGCGGATTCCCCCCGTACGCTATCTGGATATCACGGCCTTGGCCAACCAGTGGGGTTGGCAAGTCCAAGCCAAGGGAGAGGTGCTCGAACTGAAAACCCCGAGTGCGGCTTTGGTCAATTTACGTCAAGGTCAGCAGCCTTGGGGGGAACGCCTCGTCGTGGATCTCGATCGCCCGACTCCCTATCAAGTGGATGCCCAAAGCCAGGAATTGTTGATTACCCTAGAGGCCAAAACCGACGCTGCGTTGATCCAACGGTTTAAGCCAACGACCACTGGGATCATTAAGTCTCTGAAACTAGAATCGATGGGCGATCGCACAACCCTGCGCCTCGGCGTGCCCATCACCCAACGGCCCTCCCTATTTACCTTAAGCAATCCTAATCGCTTAGTCATTGACATTGGAGCCTTCCCCCTCCAACCCCTTGATATTGCCTGGGGCAAGGGCTTACGGTGGCGGCAACAGGCGTTAACACTGGGGACAACGCGCTTTCCAGTCATTGCCCTGGAAATTGATCCCAAGCAAACGGGGGTTCGGCTGTTGCCCGTTCTACCCAACTTCCCCACGATCGCCGGAACGGCCAGTCTGCTGCAAACGGCACAACAGTCCCAGGTGAGTGGGGCCATCAATGGCGGATTTTTCAACCGCCTTAATCAGTTGCCGTTGGGTGCAATTCGCTTAAATGGACAGTGGCGATCGGGGCCGATTCTCAATCGCGGGGTCGTCGCTTGGACGGAGCAAGGGCAGTTTCGCTTCGATCGCTATAGCCTCAAAGAAACAGCCATTTTGGCCAATGGGCAACGCTTTCCCCTGACCTATTTCAATAGCGCCTATGTGCAGGCGGGCATTGCCCGGTACAACGCGGAATGGGGCAGTACCTACACCACGCTCTCGGATAACGAAATTCTGGTCACGGTGCAAAATAACCAGGTGACGGAACAAAAAAATGCAGGCAAGGCGGGAGAAACGGTGGCCATCCCGACGGGATCTGCCTATCTGCTGGTTTTTCGATCGAACCGGACGGCGGCAAATCAGTTTACTCCAGGCACCGCAGTACAACTCGATCGGGTGGAATCGATCCCCGGCTTGGAAGCCTACCCCCATATGGTGGGCGGCGGGCCTCTCCTGGTCAAAAACCGCCAAGTTGTTCTCGATCCCGCTGCGGAGCAGTTTAGTGTCGCGTTTGCCCAAGAGCGGGCCGCCCGCAGCGCGATCGGGCAACTGCCTGATGGCAAGATTCTGCTAGTGTCTGTCCATAACCGCGAAGGAGGGAGTGGGCCTAGCCTGGGTGAAATGGCTAGTATTATGCAACAGTTAGGAGCCGTGGATGCGCTGAATTTGGATGGAGGGAGTTCAACAACGCTGTATCTAGGAGGCCAAATTCTCGATCGTCCGCCCCGCAGTTCTGCCCGTGTCCATGAAGCGATCGGCGTTTTTCTTCAGCCTTAATTTTGAATCATTTTGGAGACAGGACTACGTTGCATCCAGTTGCAACACCACTGTAATTCCAGTGAATGCACTCAAAATGCACCAGAATTGCACCGATTTCATGGGATAGTTCAGCATTCTCCATGATTTCTCTTCCGTTGTGGATGTGAGACAACTCATGGGGATAGTCAAGTGCACAGGTGTCTCAGGGATGCTCAGGGATGTCCCACCCCGTTGAATGTTTTTATTCAAACTGATTGGACTTCCACCTCAATTGAGTCCCAATTGAGTCTCAATTCAATGAATCCCATTAAGCCCCCTTGAAGCTGATTTCCTATCCCCGTGAAGAATGGGTGAAATTCAGTGAAATTACTCACTTCGCACTAGTCGCACAGAAACGGGTTTGTTAGGGTGAAAGGGCAAAAGTTTTCGGGCTGTTCTTCGAATTCGTGAAACACTGTCGATCGGGTTCATCGCACCCTGTATGCAAATTCACACAGCCGTTCTCTTCGTGACTCGGTTCTTCGACCGCTCGTAGCTCAACGTTAGGTGACGATCCCTGGGCACAACGAAAGTTTTGAATTTTTACGGTTACAGTTTTACGAATTATTGATTCTAAGGAGTGGAATATAGTGGCTCAACCTCAAGAAATGACTCAAGTTCCCGCCCTCACGTTGTCTACTTCTAATTTGAAAGGCATCGCAGCAACTGAACTCCGTCCCTGGGGGTCGTTCACAATCCTAGAAGAGGGGCGGGGTTACAAGATTAAGCGGATTGAAGTTAAGCCGGGACATCGCCTCAGCTTGCAAATGCACCACCACCGAAGTGAGCACTGGATTGTTGTCGCAGGGACTGCGAAAGTGACCTGTGGAGAAGAGGAATTGACCCTAAGTTCGAACCAATCCACCTATGTTCCCCAATGCACACCCCACCGATTAGAAAACCCCGGTGTGATTTCTCTGGTTTTGATTGAAGTCCAAAATGGCGAATACTTGGGTGAAGACGACATTGTGCGTTTCCAGGATGACTATGCACGGGCAACGCCCGATCGCTAATTTGGTAGTTGATCATTTGACCAATTTCGGGCTACTCATCCATCCATGGTTCGATACGGCAAGCTCCCACGCTGCACGCCCCCCTGAACAATGGACAGGTAAACTATCTTAAACATCAAGAGGGAAGGACCCGGTGCGATCCTTCCCTCTTGCCGCAGAAGGAAAGCGGGTGTGGAATTTCTGGAACGGGTGTGGAATTTCTGGAACGGGTAGTGCAGCGACGGAATCCAAGCAATCTAATCCGCTTTAACTTCAAACACAATCCGCTAGAACGGTCGATCGCTGGAACAGAGAGTGCGCTTGAGGGGGCGATCGTCCATGGGGAATTGCGGCATATTAGGATGGCAACAGTAATGTTTCCCCTTCTAGTTATTCCTCGTTTAAATTCATGGTTTATCTCAGTGCAGCAGCGCTGGCAGAAGTCAAGCGTACTCGGCAGCGACAACATCCTACTGCATACTATTTGCGGATTATGACCCAGGAAGGCGGCTGTTCCGGCTGGAGCTATCGGTTAACTTGGTGCGATAGCCGCGCGTCCGATGACGTAGAACAGCAGTGCGAAGATATCACAGTCATTGTGTCGGCGGCCCAATGGCCTCATCTGGAGGGACTGAAAGTTGACTATGCTGAAGATCTGATGGGCGGTAATTTTCAGTTTGACAACCCGATCGCCACGGCGGTTTGTGGCTGTGGTTTTTCATTTTCGATCAATTCACCATCATAAAGTAGCAATTGGATCCTAGAAAGTTTACCTTTAACTTTTGAGCTTTAACAAATACACCCAAAAAGTTTGACAGGGGTCGTCAAACCTTGGTACCTTTAATATTTGTTGAAAGTTGGAACAAGCAAAAATTTACAGGCAATAAGATGCCCACAATCCAGCAACTCATTCGGGATGAGCGCAATCGCGCTCGAAAGAAAACTAAGTCCCCGGCGCTCAAGGCTTGTCCTCAACGTCGTGGTGTCTGTACTCGTGTTTACACAACAACGCCTAAGAAGCCCAACTCGGCTCTGCGGAAAGTTGCCCGTGTTCGGTTAACCTCTGGTTTTGAGGTGACCGCTTACATTCCAGGGATTGGTCATAACCTCCAAGAGCACTCCGTTGTCATGATTCGGGGTGGTCGTGTGAAAGATCTGCCTGGAGTTCGCTACCATATTATTCGTGGCACCTTGGATACTGCTGGTGTGAAAGATCGCAAGCAGGGTCGCTCCAAGTATGGTGCGAAGCGTCCTAAAGCTGCTGCTAAGTAACGCACATTTAGATGTCGTTTAGATGTCGTTCTTGTTAGGTGACGTGCTTAGGTAACGTACCTTGTTTTAGGTTTGGTCAAGAAAGTGTCTGGGGTTTCCCATGAGTTGCGGACACTTTCTTCAGTCGTACTAGTTCCAGTCACAAACTAGATGGAATTGGTCTGCTAGGTTGCCCATAAAGGATTTTGGTTTCACGAAGGGATTGATGCTGAATTCCGAAGCCATCCTTGGGTTGGGAATACCTAGCTTTTCACTGTGTCTGGGCTGATGATTTCTAGGTCGGTCTTCAGACTGTATTTCTCAACTCTGAAAGGATTCTTATGTCTCGTCGTACGGAAATCAAAAAGCGTCCGATTCCTCCCGATCCTGTCTACAATTCTCGTTTGGTAACCATGACTTCCCGTCGCATCATGCGCAGCGGTAAGAAGTCTTTGGCGAACCGCATTATCTATCAAGCCTTTGACATCATCAAAGAACGCACTGGGGCTGATCCCATGGAGGTTTTTGAGAAGGCTGTCAAGAATGCGACTCCTCTGGTGGAAGTCAAAGCTCGACGGGTGGGTGGTGCAACCTATCAAGTGCCCATGGAAGTTCGGAGCGATCGGGGAATTGCCTTGGCGTTGCGTTGGTTGATCCAGTTTTCGCGGCAACGGGCTGGGAAATCCATGGCGAGCAAATTTGCCAATGAACTGATGGATGCAGCCAACCAAACTGGTAGTGCAATCCGGAAGCGAGAAGAAACTCACCGGATGGCTGAAGCGAACAAAGCCTTCGCACACTATCGGTATTAAAACGTATAGAATCTTTACAGCGTCTTTACTGACGTTATCCCTATCCAACGATCGAGGAGGTAACCGTGGCTCGTACCGTTCCGCTCGAGAGAGTACGAAACATCGGAATTGCTGCCCATATTGACGCGGGCAAGACCACCACAACGGAACGGATTCTGTTCTATTCCGGTGTGGTTCACAAAATTGGCGAAGTACATGATGGTGCTGCCACCACTGACTGGATGGAGCAGGAGAAAGAGCGCGGTATCACCATTACTGCGGCTGCAATCAGTACCCAGTGGACTCGTCGCGATCCAGAACAACCGAATAAGCCTGCTGAAGGTGCGCTGGAACACAAGATCAACATTATTGATACTCCAGGACACGTAGACTTCACCATTGAAGTTGAACGTTCTATGCGAGTACTCGACGGTGTGATTGCAGTTTTCTGCTCCGTCGGCGGTGTACAACCCCAGTCTGAAACGGTGTGGAAGCAAGCCAACCGTTATAGCGTCCCCCGGATTGTGTTCGTTAACAAAATGGATCGGACAGGGGCTGACTTCTACAAGGTTTACGGTCAGATTAAGGATCGCTTGGGAGCCAATGCAATTCCCATGCAGATTCCGATCGGCGCTGAAGATAACTTCAAAGGGATTGTGGACTTGGTGCGCATGAAGGCGTACATCCACAAAGACGATCTTGGCAAGGAAATTGAAGTCACTGACGTTCCTGCTGACCTCAAAGATCGGGCTGAAGAGTTTCGTGTCCAGCTGATTGAAGCCGTGGCCGAAACCAGCGAAGAACTGATGGAAAAATATTTCAGCGGTGAAGAATTCTCCGTTGAAGAAATCCAAACAGCCGTTCGTAAAGGCGTGCTGGATGGCTCGATGGTTCCAATGTTCTGTGGCTCTGCCTTCAAGAATAAAGGCGTTCAGCAACTGCTCGATGCAGTGGTGGATTACATGCCCGCCCCGATCGATGTGGCCGCTATCCAAGGCACTCTGCCCGATGGTTCTGTCGCTGAGCGTCCTGCCAGTGATAATCAACCACTAGCGGCTCTAGCCTTTAAGGTGATGACGGACAAATTTGTAGGTCGTTTAACCTTTGTGCGGGTATACTCGGGTGTTCTCAGCAAAGGCAGCTACATCTACAACACCAGCAAAGGTAAAAAAGAGCGCGTCTCTCGCCTCATCGTCTTGAAAGCCGACGAGCGGATTGACGTGGACGAGCTACGGGCTGGCGACTTGGGTGCAGTCCCTGGTTTGTCTGATACCTTGACGGGTGATACGCTAGCGCCCGAAGGCGATAATATTGTTCTGGAATCTTTGTTTATTCCTGAGCCGGTTATCTCGGTAGCTGTAGAGCCTAAAACCAAGAGCGATATGGAAAAGCTTTCCAAGGCGCTTAAGGCTCTTTCTGAGGAAGACCCCACCTTCCGCGTCAGTATTGATTCTGAAACGAATCAAACCGTGATTGCAGGGATGGGTGAGCTGCACTTAGAAATTCTCGTCGATCGTATGATGCGGGAATTCAAGGTTGAAGCTAACGTTGGTGCACCTCAGGTCGCCTACCGAGAAACGATCCGCAAGCAAGTTCGTGCTGAAGGAAAGTTTGTCCGTCAGTCCGGGGGTAAAGGACAGTATGGTCACGTGGTGATCGAACTGGAACCCGGTGAAGTCGGTTGCGGTTTTGAGTTTGTCTCGAAGATTGTCGGTGGTACCGTTCCTAAGGAATATGTCGGGCCGGCGGAAAACGGGATGAAGGAAGCTTGCGAATCGGGGATTTTGGCAGGCTATCCGCTGATCGACGTTAGGGCAACCTTAGTCGATGGATCCTACCACGACGTGGACTCTTCGGAAATGGCCTTCAAGATTGCCGGTTCTATGGCAATTAAGGAAGCCGTGATGAAAGCTTCTCCGGTTCTCCTCGAGCCTGTGATGAAAGTTGAGGTCGAGGCACCGGAAGAATACCTGGGTACAGTGATGGGGAACCTGATTTCCCGTCGCGGTCAAATTGAAGCCCAGGGTGTGGAACGGGGTACTGCAAAAGTGGTTACCAAGGTTCCACTGGCTGAGATGTTTGGGTATGCGACAGACATCCGGTCTATGACGCAAGGTCGAGGTACCTTTACAATGGAATTCAGCAACTACGAGGAAGTGCCTCGGAACGTGGCTGAGGCCATCATTGCGAAGAACAAAGGGAACGCATAATTTGCAAGAGGAACTGTAGAAAATGGCACGCGAAAAGTTTACACGGACTAAACCCCACGTCAACATTGGTACCATCGGTCACGTTGACCATGGTAAAACCACCCTGACCGCAGCAATCACCTCGACCTTGGCTGCTCTGGGTCAAGCTGCTGCTAAAAAGTATGATGAAATCGACGCAGCCCCTGAAGAAAAGGCTCGTGGTATCACCATCAACACAGCTCACGTAGAGTACGAGACTGCAAGTCGGCACTATGCTCACGTGGATTGTCCCGGTCACGCAGACTACGTGAAAAACATGATCACGGGTGCTGCTCAGATGGACGGTGCTATTCTGGTTTGCTCGGCAGCAGATGGCCCCATGCCCCAAACCCGTGAGCACATCCTGTTGGCTCGTCAGGTGGGTGTACCTCGTCTGGTCGTGTTCCTTAACAAGAAGGACATGGTGGATGATGATGAACTGCTGGAACTGGTAGAGCTGGAAGTTCGCGAACTGCTCAGCTCCTACGATTTCCCCGGTGATGACATTCCCATCACCGCTGGTTCTGCCCTGAAGGCCCTAGAGCAAATGCAGGCTAACCCCAAAACCCAACGGGGCGAAAATGAGTGGGTTGATAAGATCTACGAACTGATGGATTCCGTGGATGACTACGTCCCCACCCCTGAGCGGGAAGTGGATAAACCCTTCTTGATGGCAGTGGAAGATGTGTTCTCCATCTCTGGTCGGGGGACAGTGGCTACCGGTCGGATCGAGCGGGGCATGATCAAGGTCTCCGAAGAAATCGAAATCGTCGGGATTCGTGACACTCGTAAGACCACGGTGACCGGGATTGAAATGTTCCGGAAGCAGCTGGAAGAAGGTCAGGCTGGTGACAACGCAGGTCTGTTGCTGCGCGGTATCAAGAAAGAAGATATCGAGCGTGGGATGGTATTGGCTAAGCCCGGTTCTATCACTCCTCACACCCAGTTTGAATCTGAGGTTTACATCCTCAAGAAGGAAGAAGGTGGTCGTCACACTCCGTTCTTCCCTGGCTATCGTCCTCAGTTCTATGTGCGGACAACCGACGTGACCGGTACGATCAATGCGTTCACCGCTGACGATGGTACCACTGCGGAAATGGTGATGCCTGGTGACCGGATCAAAATGACCGTGGAACTGATCAACCCGATCGCAATTGAGCAAGGGATGCGCTTTGCTATCCGTGAGGGTGGCCGTACCGTTGGTGCGGGCGTTGTGTCCAAGATCCTCAAGTAGAATGACTTAGGATTACTGGGGGAATTCATCGGTTTTCCCCCAGTAACTCCTGTGATTTATGTTTGCTAATCTTTCGTATTTTCGTCAGCGTTGACCTTAGCATTAATCACTACTTTTGTTATTTCAACGCTTGATGTCATCTGAACCTTGACAATATAGATAGGCATTTTCAATGGCAACGATTCAACAGCAAAAAATCCGGATTCGACTCAAGGCCTTCGATCGTCGCCTTCTGGATACTTCCTGCGAGAAGATTGTAGACACAGCAAATCGTACCAATGCAACGGCGATCGGCCCGATTCCCCTTCCTACCAAGCGCCGGATTTATTGCGTCCTGCGCTCTCCCCACGTAGACAAGGACTCCCGTGAGCATTTTGAAACACGCACCCACCGCCGCATCATTGATATTTATCAACCTTCGTCTAAAACGATCGATGCATTGATGAAGCTCGATCTACCAGCGGGTGTTGATATTGAAGTTAAGCTTTAATTACTAACAACATTAATTAGTTGTTTTTTAGGAGACGGCTTTTACCGGGTGAAGGTAAGAGCCGTCTCTAGTCATTGTGTATAGGTTGTTCTAGAACGTCATTTCTCTAGAATGCAATTGGCCTGCACCACAATTTGGCTGGGACATACCCTGAGTGCCTCCATCAAATACATTAAGATTGGATACATTAAGAGATACATTAAGAAAAGTAAGCAACGTCTCCTCTCCTTAGCAATTCCCATGGCTTTCTCCTCGATCGCGGTTCGTGAACTTCCTCTTTTCCCGTTGCCCGGTTTAGTTCTGTTTCCAGGCCGACCCTTGCCGCTACATATTTTTGAGTTTCGTTATCGCATTCTGATGAATACGATCCTCGAAACCGATCGGCAATTTGGGGTTTTGATGTGGGATCAGGTTAAGGGTGAGCCTGCTCTAGTTGGGTGTTGCGCAGAAATTATCCAATTTTATCGCCTGCCCGACGATCGCATGGAGATTTTGACCTTGGGGCAGCAGCGCTTTCGGGTGTTGGACTATGTGCGTGAAAAACCCTACCGCGTTGGACTGGTGGAATGGTTAGAAGATGAACCGACCCAGAAAGATTTGCGGCCCCTGACCCAAGAAGTAGATCAACTTTTGCGGGATGTGGTTCGTCTATCGGCCAAGTTGAGTGGCGAGGCGATGGATTTACCCGAGGATCTCCCGACCACCCCGATCGAACTATCCTACTGGGTTGCCAGCAATCTTCGAGGGGTTCCAGAAGAACAACAAACGTTGCTAGAGATGCAGAATACGTCAGCGCGCTTAGAGCGGGAAATTGAGATTTTGTCCTCGACCCGCAAACACTTGGCAGCAAGAACTGTTTTGAAAGATACTTTGGGCGGAGATTTTCCGAATTAATCCCAAATTCCCCAAGTAGTTCCGCACAACCCGAAGTCGTCCGAACTAGCGGAGATTTCCCGAATTCGCTCCGATTTGCTCCGAATGGGTAAAGCCTACTCATTCGGCAATTTCTGCATAGTTTTTAAGGTCATAGCTGCCAAACAGTTTGACGGTTTCAGCTTGCGCGATGAGTTCCCGCAAAGCTGCTTGTGTAATGGCTGCTCTGGCATCCGCTTCTAGATCTAGAAAAAATAAGTAGTCACCCATCGATCGCTTGCTGGGGCGAGATTCAATCCGACTCAGATTGATTTCTCTGTCAGCAAAAATTTGCAGCATTTTGAGCAAACTGCCAGGCCGATTGGCTGCAATACTAAAAGCCAGTGAAGTATAGGCTCCGCCGGGGGATTCTTCTCGGCTGAGGACTAAAAATCGAGTTTGGTTATCTGGATGGTCATTAATTGGACAGGCCAGGATAGGAAGCTGGTACAGTTCGGCAGCTCGTTGGGAGGCGATCGCCCCGATCGTTCGATCTTGGCTTAAGTTGCCCAAGGCTTCAGTCGTGGAATTGGTCGGCTGTGCCTGAGCCTGTGGTAAATGGGTTCCTAGCCATTGTTGGCATTGGGCTAAGGCTTGGGGATGGGAATAGACCGTACAAATGTCACTAATCTGCGAGGCACAGGAAATCAACGCATGGTGAATGGGAATCGTGAGTGCATGCTGAATGTGAAGTTGATCCAGCTGCCATAGCGTATCCATCGTCATCGTGACGCCGCCTTCCACGGAATTTTCCACTGGAACGATCGCCAAGTCTACTTGATTTTGGGCGACGGCTTGGAGGGTTTGGGCGATCGTGGGATAGGCAACAAGGTTCGATGCCTGAGCGCGATGCTCTAGCAGCCAAGTCTGAAAGGTCAGCGCTGCCATCTCCGCATAGGTGCCTGTGGGACCGAGGTGGCCAATAGAAACTGTCATAGGGAATGGGAAGACATCTTGAATGGGGAGAACAACGGGTCAGTCAGAACTGCCATGGAACAGTCTTTCTAGAAAGACTATTAAGACCCTTCAATGGCAAAAAGACTGCAATTTATGAAGGTAATCCAGATGGGTTACCTGACTATCCTATACTTCAGTGAAAATCCTGAGAAAGCGGTTTCATTTTCTAAAATTGAATTAAGTGCAACTTGAAAATCCGTAAACCTCCGGTTCCCTTCTTCTATTTTTGTCTATGGATACTTGCTTCGCCTCCTCACAAACGATTGATCTTCGCGTTCCCAGTCAACCTGTTCCCATTCACCACTACCTTCGCCAAGCCCAGCGGTTAGTTTATACCCTGGCTACGCCCGATCGCGTGACTCCTTTAGATGATGAGCATTACCAATTTCAGGTTGCTCCGTTGAGTTTTATGAACCTAAAGTTTCAGCCCGTAGTAGATTTGCGAGTAACGGCTACGGAACAGGGGCATGTCACGATTAGTTCATCCCGGTGTGAATTACAAGGTTTGGAATTATTCCGCGATCGCTTTAAGTTCAGTTTAGAAGGTGAACTTTACCCTGTGATGGTGCAGGGGGCAACTTATTTGAACGGCCAAGCTGATTTGATGGTGGGTGTGGATTTGCCGATGCCCTTCAAGCTCATGCCAAAATCGTTGATTGAGGCAACGGGAACTGCATTGTTAAACAGTATTCTCCTGACAGTCAAGCAACGTCTCATGACTCAGCTGCTAGAGGATTACCAAAGATGGGTCAACCAACAGCAAGCGGAACTAGCAGTGCTGCCGAGAGGATGATAGCAGTCGAGAAGATGATAGCAAACGCGAGTTCGTCTGCTTTGCAAACATTGCATTCCTGGTTTGCAAGTTAAATCCCTGGTTTGCAAGCAGTGACTCAATGCTGAGTCCATTTTGGTTGACCATTTTCAGGGGGCCTATTTTTGGAATGCCTGTTTTCAGAGTATATGACTAGGCTAGCTAGAGCCTTTGGGTGAAGAGCATCTTTCTCAAGGCTCAACTTTCTTAAGGCTCAAATAACGGTAATTGCTGCATCACCGCTTGAACAGGCGCGTAGCTTTTACGATGCCAAGGCGTAACTCCCAGGGTCTGAAGTGCCTCGCGATGTTGTTGAGTTCCATACCCCGCATTTCGTTCCCATCCATAGCCGGGATAGCGTTTTGCCAGACATTGCATGAATCGATCGCGCCGCACTTTGGCCACGATCGAGGCACAGGCAATGCTGTAGGACAGGGCATCTCCATGGATAATCGTCGTGACACTACCCAGATCCGCATGGTAAATTTCCCGTCCATCAATCAAGGCATGATCCACAGGGGCAACCCGTGCTAGAGCCCGCTGCATGGCTAAGTAGGACGCCCGTAGGACATTCCACTGATCCACTTCCGCCACGGATGCGACCCCCACTCCCACCGCGATCGCCTGGGCTTGAATTTTTGGCAGCAACTGAATCCGTTTGGCGGCGGAGACTTGCTTAGAATCGCGTACCCCCGGAATCGGTGTCACTTCGGGGGGCAGAATGACTGCTGCTGCCACGATCGGCCCTGCCAAGCAACCTAAGCCGGCCTCATCCACCCCTGCCACCCGCACAATCCCGGTCTCCCAAAAGCTTTGTTCAATATCGAGTTTTGGATCCTGTACCATTTCACCCACCTCTTTGAACCCATGCCACCATTGGGCGAGCCCGTCAGTTAGGCTCTCGCAAGCCTGTTCTCTCTAAGCCAGTTTCTTGCAAACCATTTCTCTACAAACCATGTCCCTACAAACCCGGCTTTAGTGTTTGATCTAACGGATGATTGCATTTTGTTCACAGTCGGTGGGTTGGTAGATTGAAATGGGGTTTGCAGATTGAGACGACGGTGCAAATTGAGTAGCTGGGGATTGCCATAAGAAGCCTACCAACGGAGACCCCCTGACAAACAGTACAAAAAAACAAACAGCACAAAAAAATTGTGCAAATTGATCAAGCTTGTAAAGGACAGATTATGGGCAAGATCTGCGGTGGTCTAGGAATGTTGTATTCTTCGTTCCATACTCTATTCATACTTTAAGTGACACCTCCAGCGATGTAGAAGTGTCACTTAAACAGTATCAGAAGCAGTATCCAAAGATAATCTGCTCAAAGCTAAGAAGACAGATGGACGATCGAACCTATTAAAGCGATCGTGTTCTAGAGCTTGTAGAGCCCATCGGTTTTAGAGCCAATGGCATCACGACCCAATGAGCCCTCAGGAGGGCTAGGAACCATTATTCTTCCAAGACCGCAGAGGAGCGACGACGACGGCGACGAATTCGACCATCATTTTCTTGGGCTGACTCTTCTGATTCCTGATTGAAAGGGCTGGACTCTTCCACAGATGGGCTTAAGGATGGGGCAAAGCCAGAACGACTGGAAAAGGTGTCTGCCTCATGGATTTCATCCACGGAATCTGTCGAGCTCGCGGAGAACTTTCCCACAGAAACCGCGACATCATCCTCATCTTCGTCATCCCTATCCACCAATCCAGCTTCAACCTCTGGTACAGGGGGAGCTTCTCCCGGTAGAAAGACCGAAATCAAGGCTGCCTTAGGATTTTTCACTTCCTGAGGGGAGAGAATGAGGGGAGAAACGCCCATCAATGCATAGACATCCTGTTCCTCTTCGGTCATTTCCACATGCACCACTTCTGGGGGTTCGGAAGGGAAGCGATCGCGGCGGTTACGACTGCGACGATCTTCTCGTTCTGGACGTTCTCCCCGTTCTGGACGGGCGTCTCGCGCTGGCACCTCTTCTGTAGGAACCGGACTGCCATTACCTCGAGCACCTGCTAACACCGGTGATCCAACAGTTCCGGGGTAGCGGCTAGGCTCTTCCCAGGAGGTTGCTTTTGCAACGGTCGGCTCTTTCGTAAAAGGTTCTTTGGCAAAGGGTTCTTTGGGCAAGGACTCCTTCGCAAAGGTCTCTTTGGTGACCGCCTCTTTGATAAAGGGTTCGCCTGGACGACGACGGCGACGGCGACTCCGACCCCGTTCTTGGTAGCTGGGATGGTGTAATAGCTCCAGGTCCCCTTCGTTCGATTCCGTCTCAAACTCATCAAAGTTGGGCCGGGGGGCGTCATAACTTGGTTGAGGTTCGCGGCGATTAAAATCGCGACGGGCTTCAACACTGCGATCGCGGGGTTCCGTAGCGGCCAGACGTTCCACGGCTGCGAGATCGATCGCAGACACCCCTTCACCCGGTAGTTGCGCGGTGAGACCCAAACCGCCACAGGTGTGGCAGGGTTGGCCAAATAATTCGTAAATGTTTTTCCCTTGGCGTTTGCGAGTCAGTTCAACCAAGCCCAGCTCAGTCAGTTGAGCAATTTGGGGCTTGGCTTTATCGGCGCGGAGGGCTTTATTAAAGTGCTCCAGCACTTGCAACTGGTCGCGCCGGGATTCCATGTCGATGAAGTCTACGACAATTACCCCAGCAATATTCCGTAGGCGTAACTGACGGGCGATTTCCGTTGCCGCTTCACAGTTGGTCCACAGGACGGTTTCCCGAGCCGTGGCCGATCGGGTGAAGGATCCCGAGTTCACATCGATTACAGTTAACGCTTCCGTTTTTTCAATGATGATGTAGCCACCGGAAGGCAGATCCACCCGAGGTTTCATGGCTTCACGAATAGCCGCATTCACCCGGAAATATTCCAGAATCGAACCCCGATCGCGGTGCTGATCAATGAGCACCCCTTGGGGGAGTTTCCCCCCCCCCCAATTGGTTAAGTGCTGCTTCACCCGTTTTAGGCCAGGAACCGAATCCACTACGATGCGGTTGACATCGCCGCTATAGACATCCCGTAAAACCCGTTGCACGAAGTCATCATCCCGGTTCAGCAGCGCGGGAGCACGGGTCGATGTCGCTTCCTGCAACACGTTTTCCCACTGCCGTTGCAGCATTTCCAAATCTTCGATAATGGCCTCTTCGGGGACGCCATCGGCTTCGGTCCGCACCACCATACCCATGCCAGCGGGTTTAATCAGAATCGCCAAGGCCCGTAAACGATTCCGTTCATTTTCGTTAGTAATCCGTCGGGATAGATTAACCCCCCGTCCGTTGGGCATCAAGACTAAATAGCGACCGGGTAGGGAAATATTCCCCGTAAGCCGAGGGCCTTTACTGCCGGTCGGTTCTTTCATGACCTGCACTAGCACTTTTTGCTGCGGTGCCAGTAGTTCTGTGATGGAGCCTGCCGATCGCTTGAGCCGCAGGGGTCCTAAATCGCTGACATGGATAAACCCATTGCGTTCAGAATCCCCAATATTCACGAAGGCTGCATCGATGCCGGGAAGGACATTTTCAACAATACCGAGATAAATATCACTGACCTGATGGGTTCCAGTCGCAACGATGAGTTCTTGAATCTGATCTTCTGCAAAAACAGCCGCAATGCGGTGCTGTTCGGCAATAACAATTTGCTTTGACATTCAACTTCCTCAAATTTGGCGTCGATCAGCCCCTCCGAGGATCGTTCACTTCTGGTGGATGGCTGAATTCAGCGCGAATCGATTTGGAAATAAACCAAAAAATAAGCCTTGAGGTGAGTGGACAGGATTGCAACTGGGTTTCCGAAACATCTCAAGACAACTCCTCAGCTTGCAACCGAGTTCCAGCGGGACGCTAACGATCGCTCCAGAAATCAACCAACTTCAACCCCATGAGTTGGATCGGTACATTTCTATAGAAGGTGTAAAAAACCTAAGCTTATCGGAGATTGGGCTTGGTGACAAAATCACATCCAGCAGCACCTAACAGGGACGATCCGTCCACAACAATCTCTATTGCAAAGCATTATAGCCTGTCGGGATCATTCTGCCACGCACCATCCTTAAAAATCTTGACACAACCTGAAAGAGGGCATAGTCCCCTATCCGTCATACTGATCCCAATTCGCTGCTTCAGGACTCTCAATCCTGAGGGGCTTCAGGGGCTTCAAGGGCTTTAGGGGCTTCAGAAACAACTTCAGCCAATTCTAATTGCACTCGATGAACCCGAGTTAACCTTAAGGGCTGCGCCATCACCCGTTCTAGCAAAATCACCATTTCATGGGGCCGCAGCATGGTGCCATCGTTTTTGCAACTGCCTAGATAGCGCAGGGTGGCTCCGGTTTCACCGGCTGCAACTAGCTCGAGTTCAAACAGTCGATCGCGCAGATTAGTGGGAATTACTTTGCCGGACTTAGTGGTTCGATCGATCCAGCATTCCGTCTGGTTCAGGACTTGTTGCACCCAGTTTTGCCAATTCAAGACTTGGGGCAAGACTTGGGGTTGCCCAGGATGGCTGACTGCATTGATGACTGGATGGGTGACTGCATCCGCCTCATGATCTTCCCCGAGTCCCAGTTCCACTTGAATTTCGTAGGTGGCTCGTTCCAGTAAGGCGGTGGCGGAAGGCTGTTTGAGATCCACAGCTTCCACGCGGTAGATGGGTAAATCGGCAGGCAGGTGGGTCGCTAACCGTTGGCGAAAGTCTTCTACGTCTACAGATTGCGCTAATTCAAAATCAACAATTTCCCCCGAACTGGTATGTCCCAGGGACAAAGCATTCGCAGGCATAATCCTTGGACTGGGATGAAATCCGCCGGTAAAGGAAATCGGTAAACTGGCTCGGCGCACGATGCGATCGAACAGCCGGAGCAAATCCAAATGACTGACTAGGGCCATGTCTCCCTGCTTGCCATACCAGACCCGCAGCCGTTGTACCCGCTCCTGATTGGGTTTGAAGTGACCGATAAAGTGGGGAATGGAGGGGGGAGGTACCACCACATTATGACCAAAGTCTACGCTGCATACCCCACAGTGGGAACACCCCTCAAAGGAACAGTCGGGGACAACCGCCGCTTCTAGAGCCCGTTTGAGATCGTCATGTAACCATTGTTTATCAATGCCGGTGTCGAGGTGATCCCAAGGTAAAGGTTTGCTGCAATCCGGGAGACGGTAACCGCCAATTTCTTCATCTGCAGCGAAAATATTCCATTCACCATCTTCGACTTGGCGATATTTCCAGTCCAAACCGGCTTCCGCGATCGCCTGAGTCCAAGCCCCAAAGGCTTTATCCAAGCTTTCCCACCAGGCATCCATCCCAGCTCCCAGTTCCCAGGCCCGCCGCACGACCGCAGATAACCGCCGATCGCCCCGTCCCACAAAGTCTTCCATCGCGGAAATGCGGACATCGGTGAAGTTGGCCTTGATGCCCCGTAGTTCCCGGAAGGCCGATCGCAGCAATTCCTGTTTACGGGCAAACTCTGTAGTGGAAACAGAGTGCCACTGGAACGGAGTATGGGGCTTGGGCGTAAAATTGGAAATCGTCACGTTGAAGTCTAGCCGCCGCCGTCCCCGGGCAGAACATTCCCGTCGTAGCCAATCTAGGGTTTCCACAATCCCTATGACATCAGCGTCGGTTTCCCCGGGCAGCCCAATCATGAAGTAGAGCTTGACCTTATCCCAACCCTGTTGCCAAGCAGTTTTAACCCCTCGCAGCAGTTCTTCGTTGGTTAATCCCTTATTAATAATGTCCCGCAGCCGTTGAGTTCCGGCTTCTGGGGCAAAGGTGAGACTCATGGGCCGGTTGCCGCCAAGGATATTGGCAATGTTTTCATCAAAGCGATCGACCCGCTGACTGGGTAAAGACAGGGAAATGTTTTCGTCCTTGAGGCGATTTTTAATCTCCATGCCCACCGCAGGTAGGGCGAGGTAGTCGGAGCAACTCAGGGAAAGCAGGGAAAACTCGTTATAGCCCGTTGCCCGCATGCCATCTTCGATCGCTTCAATGACGGCCTCCGGGGCCACGTCTCTCGCTGGACGGGTTAGCATTCCCGGTTGGCAAAAGCGGCAGCCTCGGGTACAGCCTCGGCGGATTTCCACAGTCAAGCGATCGTGGACAGTTTCCACGTAGGGAACTAGGCCGATGGAATAGGCCGGGATCGGTACTGCGACACGACGCAAAATCCGATGGGGAACCTCCGATCGATTAGGAGCTACGGATCCATCCGGAGCCATATCGTAGAACTGCGGCACATAGACCCCGGGCACTTGGGCAAGGTCGAGTAAGAGGGCCTCCCGACTCAAGCCTGTCTGCTTCCCTTCTTCTAGAATTAACCCAATTTCCGGGAGTAATTCTTCGCCATCTCCTAGAACGATAAAATCGAAAAACTCAGCGTAGGGCTCTGGGTTGGAAGTCGCTGTCTGTCCCCCCGCAAAAATCAGGGGAAAGTTGGTGCCATTGCGCTCCTGCCAGGTGAGGGGAATGCCTGCCAGATCCAGCATTTCCAGGATATTCGTTGCCCCCAATTCATAGGACAGGCTGAACCCTAAAATGTCAAACTCGAGCAGCGATCGCCGGGATTCCACCGCGAACAAGGGTGTCTGGGTCTGACGCAGCTTTTGGGCTAGATCCGGTGCGGGTAAATAGGCTCGATCGCACAGTTGTCGAGGCTGGGCATTGATAATGCTGTAGAGGATAATGTGGCCGAGGTTGGATGCCCCCACCTCATAGACCTCAGGATAGGTCAGTGACCAACGCACGATCGCGCTATCCCAAGGTTTATGGACTGCGCCGACTTCATTGCCCAGGTAGCGAGCAGGGCGCAAAATTTCAGGGGTCAGTAAACTTTCAACGGCAACAGCCACAGCAAAACCTTTCCCAGTACAAGAATTCTGATCTAGTCAAGCTTTCAGTATACGAGGATTTGAGCGTAGGGCTATGACAGCAAGGGCCTATGACACCAAGTTTTTTAGGTGCTGGGACTGCTAGGAATTGAGAGCGTTCGAAACTGAGGACTTATGCGCCATGGGTCAGTCTTGACCAACCAACCCAGGTAAGTAATCCCAACGAGCCAGACCGAACAGTCTGAATCAGACCGAACCATGTCAATATTGGCAAGTAATTATCGGCAAGTCAGTATTGGCAAAAGCAGAACGCCGCGAGCACCTAGACCTCTGCTGATCATGGCTACGTTTAAACTGGGTTCAAACTGCAAAGGAGTATCTAGGTGCTCAACCTGTCTATGCATTGGGCGTAATGGCTGTGCTCAACCCTCAAGCTGCAAATTAAGCAGCCATGGCCTCAAAGGTGGAGGGATGATCAAGAATTTCAAAGGCCCGATCTAACTGAGACAGTTCAAAAATAATCCGGATCGGGGCTGGCAAGGCACAAAGCGTGAACCGTTTGTTTTCTTTTTGGGCTAGGTGGAGGGTAGAGACGAGCGCCATTAACCCTGCACTATCGAGGGATTCAACTTGACTCATATCTACAACCAAGGCATCACAATGATTAGAAAGAACTGCTTGAGTCAATTGGCTGTGGAGTTCTGATGCGGTTGCTGCAATCACAGATCCTTGGGGACGAATGACAGCTCCTTGGGGACGGGTGAGTACGCTCTGCATGATGAAACCTCTGGCTAGATTGCTTGGAGAACTTAAATCTGAGGATGCTATCGACGATAACTTCAGGGTCCGGCTAAAGGCCAGTTACAGAATGGGGTTTATCCAAATCTTTATTGGATAGTTTGCAATCTTGAAATTTCAGTAAGTGATATTTCAGAGAAGTGTATTAAAAAACACTTAATTCACCCCTAACCTTGAACTATCCCCTAGACAGTCGGTGAAAAACCTAACTGAATTCATCGATCCAACTCCTTTTTGTTAAAAGTAAAAACTGTAAAATCCATCACTCAATTGGTGATGCGATTTAACTCCTTTCAACAAATGGATTGCAAAGATAAAGACTGAGGGGATGTTTAACTGGAGTGCTACAAAACTCTACTCAACAGCTTACTCAACATCTTGATTGCAAGCGGTATCAAGTCCGCCTTGACAAGGCTCAAATTTGGTTAACTCGTCTAAAGCAACTAACCAACGAAACCTATCAATAGAATCAATTTACTCAGTGAACCAGGAATCGGTGGAAAAGTCGAGCAATACGGAATTCCAGACAAAATATCTGCTTCCTAATCAGTTTTTGCCTAAACTTGCCTATCCCAATAACGATTCCTGTCTGGATTCAGTGATTTTTCTTGGATTCAGCAGTTCTTATCATATGGGGCGGTTGCGGTGTTCCTAGGTGATGAGAATCACGATCGAGATCGTCTCGGATCACGCGGTATTGGAGCCTGCCGTTCGATGATTTGAAGGTACGCGTTGAAGGTTGCGTATGCGAACTATCACAATTCGACGGCTTGTTGAAGAAGCTCTCCACACAAAGTGTTTGACTCCTTATATCGAGAATGCCATCAATTTAGAACTTTCTCGATTGGGCTACGTCTCCGATGTGGACTATGAAGCATTAGAACTCTTGATGGAAGAGTTGGATGCAGGGCGTATCAAGTTAGTACCTAGTTTCTAGCTCGTCAGATCCGATGGTCAAGCTATGCACAGGACTAGATAGCTTGTCTTAACAGGTCGATGATTCAGGGTTGAACTTTCGGATTCGCTCGACTGTCAATTCGGGGAAGTCTTGGCGCTACACTGTCCTAGTGACATCTGTAGCGTATCCCAATGGCTAGAATCAACGACAATTACCTTAAGTTAAAAGCGGGTTATCTGTTTCCCGAAATCGCCCGTCGGGTCAATGCCTTTGCCCAGGCTAACCCTGAGGCCAAAATTATTCGTCTTGGCATTGGCGACGTCACCGAACCCCTCCCCCAAGCCTGCCGTGATGCCATGGTTCAGGCGATCGAAGATATGGGCGATCGGGGTTCGTTTAAGGGGTATGGCCCGGAGCAGGGCTACGAGTGGCTGCGGGAAAAAATTGCCCAGCAAGATTTTCAATCCCGAGGATGTGAGATTGACGCCTCAGAAATCTTTATCTCCGATGGCTCCAAATGTGACTGTGGCAATATCCTCGATATTTTTGGGGATGACAACAGCATTGCTGTTACTGACCCGGTATACCCTGTCTATGTAGATACCAACGTTATGGCTGGCCATACTGGCGAAGTCAACGACAAGGGGGAGTATGGTGGGCTGGTCTACCTGCCCATCTCGGCAGATAACGGTTTCACCGCAGAAATCCCGAACTACAAGGTGGATCTGATCTATCTTTGCTTCCCCAACAATCCCACCGGGGCTACTGCGACCAAGGAACATTTACAAGCTTGGGTCAACTACGCTCGTACCCATGGGTCGATTATTCTCTTCGATGCGGCCTATGAAGCCTTCATCCAAGATCCTTCCCTGCCCCACTCCATTTTTGAAATTGAAGGGGCGCGGGACTGCGCGATCGAATTCCGATCGTTCTCCAAAAATGCTGGATTTACGGGAACCCGTTGTGCCTTTACCGTTGTGCCTAAGAGCTTGAAAGGTCAGACCAAGGATGGTCAAACGGTGGAACTCTGGGGCCTGTGGAACCGTCGCCAATCTACGAAATTCAACGGCGTTTCCTACATTGTGCAGCGGGGGGCCGAAGCGGTTTACTCCCCTGAAGGGCGATCGCAAACCCAAGCTCTGATTAGCTTCTACATGGAAAATGCCCGCATTATCCGTGAGCAACTGACTGCCGCTGGAATCCAAGTCTATGGCGGTGAGAATGCACCCTATGTGTGGGTGAAAACGCCCAATGGATTATCTAGCTGGGACTTCTTCGATAAGTTGCTGCAAACCTGCAATGTTGTGGGGACACCGGGTTCGGGCTTTGGGGCTGCGGGTGAGGGCTATTTCCGCATTTCCGCCTTCAACAGCCGTGCCAATGTGGAAGAAGCGATGAAACGGATTACGGAGAAATTTAAGGTCTAACTGAGTAAGGTCTAACTGAGGCGAATATCCCAGCATTATTTCTGGATAGCGTTATTGCTGGATGGGAGGGGCGATCGTCCCTCCCTCAATTCAGGACAGCCCCGCCCGTTCCAGCAATGTGAGAGAATAGGGAACGCAAAATAAACGACCTTTAACTCCTGTACTAGAGAAAATCCTGTGGTATTTACTCCTGAAGCCCCAACCCAAACCCGTCGTCGTGCCGTGTTTCCCTTCACCGCCATCGTTGGTCAGGAGGAAATGAAATTGGCGCTGATCCTCAATATCATTGACCCCAAGATTGGCGGGGTGATGATCATGGGCGATCGCGGTACGGGAAAATCGACGACAATTCGTGCCTTGGCGGACTTGCTGCCGGAAATTGAGGTGGTAGCAGAGGATCCGTTCAATAGCCATCCCAACGATTTAGAGCTGATGAGCGATGAAGTTCGCCAACGGATCGATCGTGGCGAAGCGGTGGCCCTGGCTAAGAAAAAAGTTCAAATGGTGGATCTACCCTTGGGGGCGACGGAAGATCGCGTTTGCGGCACGATCGATATTGAAAAAGCGCTTTCGGAAGGGGTCAAAGCCTTTGAACCAGGGCTACTGGCCAAGGCCAATCGCGGTATTCTCTACGTCGATGAAGTGAACCTGCTGGATGACCACTTGGTGGATGTGTTGCTGGATTCAGCAGCCTCCGGTTGGAACACGGTCGAGCGGGAAGGTATTTCTATCCGACACCCAGCCCGCTTTGTTCTAGTCGGTTCCGGCAACCCGGAAGAAGGCGAATTGCGGCCCCAATTGCTCGATCGGTTTGGGATGCATGCTGAAATTCGGACAGTGAAGGATCCAGAACTGCGCGTGCAAATTGTGGAGCAGCGCACCGAATTTGACTCCAACTCTGCCCAGTTTTTGGTGCAATACCAAGCAAAACAGGATGAGTTGCAGCGACGGATTGTGGAAGCCCAAGACCGTTTGAAAGCAGTCTCGATCGACCACGAACTGCGGGTCAAGATTTCCCAACTCTGTGCCGAGTTGGACGTGGATGGGTTACGGGGTGACATTGTGACCAACCGCGCTGCGAAAGCCCTGACTGCCTACGAAAGTCGGACGGAAGTGACGGTGGATGATATCCGTCGGATTGCCCCCCTGTGTCTGCGGCACCGTCTGCGGAAGGATCCTCTGGAATCGATCGACTCGGGTTCCAAGGTCACTAAGTTAATCGATCAAGTCTTTGGCATGGCCTAAGTTCTGAGCCATCAAGTTTTTCCTTGGCAATGGCAGGACGTTTCCCAGTGAAATGTCCTGTTTTTTAATGTCTTAGTTTTGATTATCTTGGTTTTAATTATAGCTGTAGCCAGTTTAGTTAGGACGCTGCCTGATGGAGGACAGCTTCTATGGCCTCGCGCAAAGTTGGGTACTGATCTAACTGGCGACGAATCCGACTTTTCAACCAAGCCCAACACTTTTCAA